>NZ_JBRREG010000004.1:0-91754 GCF_056760155.1 Stenotrophomonas sp. STEN022 | reverse complement strand
CATTGGCGCTCAGGTCTGCACCGACGTTGAGCGTGTCCATGGTCAGTGCGTCGGCGGCGCGCAGTACCGCAGCACCAACGACCATACTGTTGCTGACGGACAGATCATCACCGGCAGTAGCGTCCAGGCTGCCCAGCGTGGCATCGGTTACAAGGATGCTGCCGGCACTGGTCAAGGTAGCTGCACCATCCACCGCCATGCTGCCGGTCTGGATGATCGACGCACCACTGGCAGTCACGTTGCCGCCGACATCCACGTTGTTGACCGTCAGCACACCGCTGCCTGCATCAAGCGTGGCATTCCCAGCGACCGACATGTCTGCAACGTCAAGACCAGCGCTGCCGGTCGCGTCCAGGCTCCCCACGGCGGGGCCGTCAAGCACCAGAAGACCCGTAGAGCGGATGGTCGCCACCCCTCCCGATAGATACACCGGTCCGGTGAACAAATTGTTGCTATTGCCGAAGCCAATCCGCCCTGTGCCCGCCGAAATACGAGCAAGCCCGCCCACCTGGGTGCGGCCCGAATTCTGCACGATATCGCTATTGGTACTGGTAAACGTTGCAGCTCCAGCAGCGAAAACGTTGCCGGACAGAGCGATACCGTGACTGCCCAGCAGATCCAGGTCTGCGCCCGCCAAGGCGACCTGAGTGATCAACTGGCCGCCATTGGCTGCCAGCGCCAGGCTGGCAGTGCCCGTATCCACATCGTTGCCGGTCAGCGATAGACCTCTTCCCGATACCAGACTGACCGCGGAATTGGCACCGTTGTGCAGCTGCGTCACCAGCAGATCGCTGGCGGACTCGATAGCAATCGTCGTGCCTGACAACGCGAGCCCACCACCAAACGCGTTCTGTCCATTGCTCAAGGTGATGTCGCCAGCGGCATTGAGCTGGCTGGTGCCGGCGACATTCAACGCTCCGCTCTGCTGGACGGAACCACTGCTGACTGCCCCCAAGTTTCCCAGGACCGTGACATCGTCGAAGACGATCCCGTTACCCGACAGTGTGGTATTTCCGCCTATCGCGGCATTGCCAAGGCTCAGCCTGCCATTGGCGGTTGCAGAAAGACTGCCCGCCTGCACAACGTCCAGATCAAGTGCGGATGCACTGGCTATCTGAATCGCCGCACCGTCCAGAGCTACCACGCCATCAAAACGGTTGCCGCTGTTGCTCAGGTTGATGTTGCCCTGTGATGCGAAGCTCGCCGATCCCCCAACGCCATAGGCAGCGGCCTGGGTGATATCAGCGGCAACATCCACTGAAAGATTGCCGGTTGTGGTGATGCCTTTGGCGTTCAAGGATGCGCCGCGCACCGTCAACGAGTCCAATGCGGCAGTCGCGCCAACATGGTCACCAATGGTCACCGCACCGGTAGCGGTGATGTCCAGTGCATGCGCGCCGTTGATCGCCCCCGCAAAGGAGACAGTTCCGGCATCCACGGTCACATCATTGGTCAACAAAACAGGACGATTGAACACGGCGCTGGTATCGACGCTTACGTCGCCTCCCAGCATGGTGGTGCCGCCACCTTGTACCAGCAGACTCCGCACATCGACCGCGCCGCCGAATGCGGTGCCGGCACCACCGGTTGCGGCCAGTGCCCAAGGCCCGACAACGGCGCTGCCGAATGTCGTTGTGCCGCTCTGGCTGCGCACGCTGGTGAGTGCTCTCAGGTTGACCGCATCATTGAATGCAATGTCGCCACTGGCAGTGACCGCACCGCCCAGCTCGGTAGTGCCGGCTGCATCTGTCGTCAGCGATGCCAGCGCGCCAGCCCCTCCTACCGTGCCACCGAAGCGGGTGACACCGGCCGTATTGACCTGCAGTGCATAGCCACCGTCGATGCTGCGGTTAAACCTGATGTCGCCTCCGCCGGTGCTGGCAAGGGCCACGTCCTTGGTCAACACCACTGAAGCGTCGTACTGCTGCGCGCCGCTGGTCCTTACCGATGTCCCCAGCAAGCCGACCGCGGCACTGTCGACCTGCAGGCTGGTCAGTGCATCGCTTGCCCCGATCGATCCGAAACGCACCGTGCCACTGCCTGCATTCAGTGCCAACGCGTGCGCACCATCCACACCTGCCAGGGTTATGTCGCCCTGCACGCTGGTCAGCTTACTGTCGCCGTTCAACTGCAGCGCGCCATTGAACACCTGCGCGCCAACCGTGGTTACTGCGCTATCGATGGCCGCTGGGCCGGAGACAGTCAGGCTGGAGAGCGCTGTCGATTGCCCTACACCTCCGGCAATTCTGACCGCGCTACCTGAGTTCAGCGCAAGTCCAAATCCCCCATCAATGCTACCTGCGATGCTCAGTTCTCCACCCGCGACCAGCGAGGTGTCGCGCGTCAATCCAACTGCGCCGACGTAGCGTTGGTAGCCTGTCGTGGTTATGTTGCTGCCAAATCGAAGCTGCGCTGCACCGGCATCCAGTTTGCGCGCACTGACACTGCCCAGTTTGAGCAGGCCTCCTGCATTGATCAGGACATCGAGGCCCTCCAGATCGACCGGACCGCCAAACGCATTGGGGGCACCCAATGTGATGTTGCCGCCGTCAGCCTTGAATGTACTTGCGCCCGAAACGTCCAGCGCCCCGAATTGGCTGATGGACGAGCCAGAAACCCCGAGACCCCCGCCATCGGTAACCGTGATGGAACCCAGCGACATTGCCTTGCCGCTGAGAATGGCGCCACCGCCTGCGATGGTCGCGTCATCCAGTGCCAGCGCGCCCACGGCATCTGCATTCAGCTTGGTAGCCTGGGCCCGACTGATGTCCAGCGCGGTGCTTGCTTTGATGGAGACAGTGCTGCCGTGGAGCGATACATTGCCGCCGAATAGGTTCCCAGCATTTGTCAGCGTTAGATCGCCGCCCGAAGTGAAGCTGGCATCGCCGCCAACGTTGTAAGCTCCAGCCTGCACGATACCGTTGAGTACGTTGAGGCTGAGGTTGCCGCTGGTCCTGATGCCCTGCGCGCTGAACGACCCAGCAGAGACTGCCAGTGATGCCAGTGCATTGGTTGCCCCAACAGCACCCGAAAACCGCGTTATCCCCGCTGCACTTGTCGTCAGCGAATGTGCGCCATCCACTGCGCCGCTGAAGCCGATGGAACCGGTAGAACTGGATAGCGTGGTGCCACCGAATAGTACGACATTGTCGCCATAAGCCTGGTCACCCAGAGTATTGAACACACCCGCCAAGCGCGTCGTGCCACCGGTGCCGGTAGCAAGCGATGCCAATGCAGTAGTGCTGCCAAAACCGCCAGCCAGCGTAGTGGTTCCTGCCGTGTTTACTGCCAGTGAATGCCCGCCATTGGCACCTGCATTGATACTGATGGACTCACCAAGCGTACTGGCCAACGCGACATCACCAGTCAGTTCCAGTCCGTCGCCGTACGCCTGCGCGCCGCTGGTGGTCACATTGCCGCCCAGCTGGGTAGTGCCACCAGCATCGGTGATCAGCGAACCCAGGTTTACAGCGCCAGCAAACGCGGTCTGGCCGGCGGTGTTGACGGTCAAGCCGGAAGTGCCGCTGACACCGCTGCCGAACGCGATATTGCCTGCCGCCGCACTGCTCAGCGTGACAGGCCCACTCAGCGAAACGGTATCGCCATAGGTCTGGCTTCCCGTTGTTCGCACATTGCCGCCCAACTGTGTAGTACCTGCTGCATCGGTGGTCAACGAAGCAAGGGCTTCAGTCCCACCTATGACGCCGGTGAAGGTGGTGGCTCCCGCGGTACTGACGGTCAAACCATATGCGCCATTGATGGTGGAGTTGAAGTCAATGGCACCTGCCGATTGGCTGTTCAGAAACGTCGTCCCCGACAAGTCAACCGGACCGCCGTAGCGCTGCATGCCAGTGGTGGTGACGTTCGACGGCAACGATATTCTCACTGCATCGGAGACATCCAGCGACGTCAGCGCTGTTGAGCCTCCTACCGCACCACCAAAACTGACCCACCCGGGCGCTGTGATCGACAAGGCATGGGCGCCATCAATCACTCCGCCGAATATGATTGCACCCAGTGCGCTAGACAGACTGGTGTTCTGGCCCAGCACTACGGCGCCGTTGTAATTCTGCCCCCCAGTACTACTGATCGCGGCAGGCAAATATATGGATCCAGCGTTCGCATTCAGTGACTTAACCAGGACATTGCCCAAGGCCAAGCTGCCAGCGGCTGAGATGGCTACATTGCCGGCGTCGAGCGATACATTCCCGCCGAAGCGGTTGCCGGCATTGGTCAACGCGACAGCCTTGGATGCATTGTTCAGCGTGGTGGTACCCGCCACCTCCAGCGCCCCGGTCTGGGAGAGATCGACGGAATTGCTCAAAGCAAGATTTCCGCTGACTACCCCGCCGATTCTGGCTACTTCGTTGGTCGCACTGCCCAGTGTGGCGTCGCCGGTAACAGCCAGCTCAAGTCCCTTGCTGGCGAGCAGTTTGCCGGCACTTTGGCTGACACCTTTGTCACCGGAAAGCTGGATGCTTTCGGCGTCGACATCACCTGAGATATGCAGCCCTCCGCCTACAGCATCTGCAGAAAGCAGCTGCGTCGCCTCTACCACGCCACCGAGATTGATAGCCGCCGCTGCCAGCGCTGGATCCAATCTTGCCTGCAGTACGACCCCGCCGGCCGTGATGAAGCCGGTGTTGCTCACGGCGGCAGAGGTGCCGACTGGCAAACTACTGGTTGCTGCGCCCAACAGGGCAGTAAGGCCTTCCAGCGGGTCGTACTGGAGAGTGACACCGCCAGCCGACAGCAGATTCACCGTGCTGCCAGCGATAGAACCATTATTGGAGACAGACGCTCCCATCAACACTACCGGGCCCCTGCTGGTGATCTGCGCCCCTGCAGCAGTGCTGACGCTTGCTGCTGCGCCGGTCTGGTCGAACTGATATTTCTCGCCCTGTTCGACCTCATTCCACTTCAACGAGCTGGCCACCAGGCCACCAACATTCACCTGCGCGTTGCTACCAAATGCAATGCCGGCAGGATTGATAAGAAACACATGACCGTTCGATGTCAGCACACCATCAATGCTGCTGAGCGACCCACCGTGCACCACGTTCAAGGTAACGCCGTTTATATCTGGAGTAGTGATTTTGACCGTGCCGCCCTGGCCGATATTGAAGCTACCCCAGGTGATCAGTGCTTTGGCTTGGGCCTGGCTGATCGTCAGCGTGTTCGAGCCGGCTGCGCCGTAGTCGATCGTTGCGCCAGTGGCGCTCCCAGCCTGCGGAAGCTCCACGGCTTGTGCCCCGCCAGCGCAAGCAAACGCCAGCGCCAACGGCAGCAGGCGCAGATGTGCGGGCAGACGGCGGCTGACGCCGGTCGTCGCGCGTGGCGAAGCGCCGATTTCGGATGTCACCTGGATTTGACCCAGGGCGTGGTTGAACACAAGACGGTAGATGCGGTTCATGGTTCAGATCCTCAAAAATTCATGCTCAACCGTGCATACGCACGGGCATCGCGTCCGTCGCTCGCATCGGCAGAACTGGTAGGCAATGCACCAGCCAAGCGCACTTCCATGCCATGGAAGCGCGGCAGCCGGAAAGTCACTCCAGCACCGGCGCTGGACAAACGGGTCGGCGCCAGGTGGCCGGTGGCATCAGCTACCCGGCCGTGGTCGGCAAACACGTCAAACGTCAGCAGTTCGCGCCAGACCAAACCTTGAAACGGAGACATCCTGTCAGCAAACCCCGGCGCATCCACCTGGTACTCCAGGCCCAACAGATAGCCGCGATCACCCAATGTTTCACCCTGCGAGTAGCCGCGGATGCTGTCATAGCCGCCCAACTGGAACTGCTCCATCGCCGGCAAGCCATTACGCGTGTACTGACCATTGAACTTCGCCACCAGGCGTTGGTCGCGAGTGAGGTATTGCATGCGCATCAAGCCCAGCCGCGCCACGGTGAACTGGCTGTCGCGATAGGGGTTGACCACGTCGAGTGCTGCCGAGTTGTCACGCAGCGATCGGCGCACGCTCAACTGTGCCAGGTTCACACCGCGCCAACGCGTATCGTTCTGGCGCAAGCCGATACCCAGCTCTGCCACGTCGTAGCGGTGATTGGACAACGCCATGCCGATAGCCTCGAAGCGCGAGGACTCGCGCACCAGGCGCGCCGATGCTGTCATCTGCAACGGCACGGTGTTGAGGAATTTCCAGTCTGAACCAAGATAGCGCTGTGATGCAGGACCCTTGATGGCAAGCACCGCCATTGGTCCAGTGTTCACTTCCAGCTCGCTCTGGTTGGCACCGGCCAGAACGGACAGCCCAGAGACGCCACGGATCGGCATGCTGTAGGAAAAGGCACCATTGCGGCTGGACGTCGGACTGAACTGCCAGTTGCCACTGATGGCAAAAACATCACCACGTCCAAGCGGGTTGTTCCACACCAAGCCCGCCTGCACGCGGCCGCGCCCACTCGTCTCAGTACCGAAATTGTCGACACTCAAATTCACCGCCCAGCCTCTAGCGGCTTCGCTGGCGACCAGTACCAGATCCGTCTCTCCCTCGTTCTCGCCAGGCTGCAGCACCGAGGACACCGACACTCCTGGCAGGTCGCGCGCGTACAGCAGCGCGCTATCGATGTCGCTACGGCGCAACGGCAGCCCGCGCATACGTTCGGCGCTGTCACTCAAGGTGCGCTCTTGATAACGCTGATTACCCTGCACGATGACTTTGCCGATGCGCCCCTCCATCACCTGTATCTCGATGATGCGGTCCGCCGCAACCGTCTGCACTGGCAGGAAGGCAACGCTCACCAGAAAGCCGGCTTGCCTATAAGCCGTGGTGATGACGTCCGCGGCAGCCTGCAACTGTGCAAAATCCAGCGCCACCGATGATTCGCCTGCGGCCAACTGTGCGAAGTGCGCATCGGCGATGGCTTGAACGCTGGCAGCTGTGATCCGCTGCTGCGGATGCTCCGCTACACCTTTCACCCGGAAGCCACGGACCTCCATCTTCGCGTTCGTGTCGCGCTCGGATACAGCAGGCAGCATAGTCTGATGTGCATCCGTGGACACGGTTGCAGATGCAGCTTTTGCGTCCGGCTCGTAGGCCTGCGCTGCCGGCGGCGCCGCCATGAGAGACAGTGCCAACGTGGTCATTTTCATCAACATGGGTCCATCAACAAAAAAAAATGTGCGCTGCACGGCACAGCAGTTGGCGCCAGCGCGTGCAGATCCACTCACAAGCTCGAAGGTAGGTAGCTGTCGCTGCCAACAGAGAAGGATCTTCATCGGTTCTATTCCCTCAACAACCAGATCAGCAAACCACCCGCCAGCAGCGCAAGAGCAAGCGTCGCCAGCTTCCATACGCTGCTGTTCTTCCGTGCATCCGTTGCTGCAACTGCCGCCTTGGTGGGCTGCAGCGCATTGGGCTGGGTCTGCGCCTGGCGGTTGCGCCCGGCCTGCAGAATGCGACGACGACGTTCCCGGTACTCTGCGCGATCAAGCTGACCACGCTGGCGCGCATCGGCCAGCGACCGTAGGCTTGCGTTCGCTTGATTCTCCCAATCGTTCACTTCAGCTCCCTCAGTACCCGAAAGCCAACATCGGCTTGAGCCGCAGTCGGCGCGGCACGACGCGCCTCCACCGTGCAGTCAGACCAGAAGCTGGCATAGCTCCCTCCCCGCAGCGCTGCACCATCGCCGCCGCTCACCCATTCCCACACGTTGCCTGCCAGGTTCACCAAGCCCCAGGGGTTCGCCTCGCGACCGCGCACCCCGGCAGGCGCTCCGGCCTGCTCAGCGGTGGCGGTAGGCGGAATGCAGTTGGAGTCAGGGGCCTGCCGCCATCGCTGGCTGGCTTGTGCCGCATGCAGCCACTCGGCATCGGTGGGCAAGCGATATCGCCAGCCGCCGCTGGCGCGCGTCAGCCAGCGCGCATAGCCCTTGGCCTGGCCAAGGGTGACGTTCTGCGCCGGCAGGCGTCCCAGCTCAGCGCTGGCAACCGTCCGTACCGCGCATTGGCCGGTAGCCCGACAATAGATGTTGAGGTCATCTACAGCGATCTCGCCGCGTGCCAACGCAAACGGCTTGCCACCGGCCATACCCGGTACAACCATCATCATTGGCCCACGGCCTTCGCCCACCGGGTCGTAGCAAGGGCGCGCGCGGCCAGCCAGCCCGTCACAGGGGTCCGGGCCATCGGGAACCGGCGGTAGTGGCTCATCCTCGCTTGCGGCACTTGCCAGGGCAGCAGCAGACGCACCGCGTTTGGTCGACGCCGATGCCAAAGCCGGCCGTGGGGTGGAACCTGCCTTCGTTGCCACCTGATCCGGCGAGGGTTCCGCCCCACCGAGCTGCAGACGACCGCGCAGCGAACCTTGCGGCAACTGACCGCGTGCCTGCATCTCTCGCTCCAGCCGCGCCATCGCCGTACCGTCAGCGCGGAACTGGCTGTCAAGCCGTTGCCGCAGTTGCTCCCGCTCACCGGCCGGGGTGGCGTCATTGACCGCCATGACCGCAGCAACCAACTGATAGCGCGCCTGCAGCTTGGGCAAGCTGGTGTTGCTCACCAAGGTTGCAATGCCGCGCGCCACGGTCTTCACTGCCGCCGGATAGTCGCCCTTGGCGAACTGCGCATCCGCCTGTGACTGGTAGGCCTGCGCCAGCAAGGCTGGCGCCTGCTCGCGCACGAAGGCAGCATCTGGCCGCAGCGTACGCAAGCGTGCAAACAGACTCTCGGCCTTGTCGATATCACCAGCTGCAACCGCGCGCCGCAATGATTCGCCGCGTGCCACCACTTCGGCCTGCGCACGCTCCGCCTCCAGATTGGCCATCGCTGCCAACTGCCGCTGCTGAAGATGCGCGTGCTGCTGTTGCAGGGAGGGTGTTTTCGCCGCGTACTCCAGAGCGAAGTCCAGCAGGATCAGGTCATCGGGTAGCTGGGCGGGTTGATCGTGGGACGCCAGCGTCGCCGCAACGGTCTCACCCAGACGCAGTTGCGCATTCTGCAACTGCGCGGGATCGTCGCGCAGCCTGGCCATGACTGCCGCCATCTTTGCCTGCCAATCCGCCGCCGCCGAGGGGGCCTGCAGCAACTGTTCAAAGCTGGCCGTTGCCTGGGCAACGCTGCCAGCCGCCGCAGCATCGGCTGCCGGGCGCGCGAGGCTACGCAACTTCGCCTGCTGCAACTGCAGACGCAGCGATTGTGGGAACTGCTTCGTGGCCAGCGCCAACTGGCTACGCGCCAACTCCTGCTGGCCCTCGGCAAGTGCGGTGGAAATTGCCTGTGCGTACCCAACTTCGAGATCAGGGGTGTGCAAAAGCGGGCTGCCGGGATCAATCATTCCTATCCGCCCCAAGGTCTCCTGCAGGCTGCCGGCGCCGTTCGCGAACAGATTGCCCGACCCGAGCAGTTGCTCACCGAGCCGGGTATCCAATGCATTGAGCTGACTGTCACGCTCACTTTCAATTACGGCGCGACGCGCGTCCATCGCAGGCGCGTAGAGTCGCAAGCGATCACGCAAGGCAAAGACCTTGGCGATGCCGGGAAAGTCAAAGCGACCGGCCTCCGGCTTCCACAACTCATCAAGCCGCCGCACAAGAAATTGACGTACCAGGTCGCCGCTTCCAACAAGGAACTGCGCACGCTGTTCGTCATCCAGCGATTCCAGCCCAGCCACGGCCTGTGCTTCATCGCGATAGCGGTCCGGCGCCGTAGCACTGAAGCCCTCGACCACCTTGTTCAAGCGACTGGACGCTTCATGCCGCCATAGACCAACACCCGCCGCAACCAGCACCACAGTCGCCGCTGTGCCATAGCCAACGACAGGAAGCACACGTTCGCGCCAACCCACATCGCGCAGACCTTCAAGCAGCGACTGCACGTCCGGCAGACGCTTGCTCTGTTCAAAGGCCACCGCGGCAGACAACGTCTGGTACTGACGACGGCTCAAGCCAGGGATCGGCGGCAGGCGCCGGCCCTCTTTCAACGCAACTTCGGCACTGCTCTTGTCAAATGGATGTCGTCCGGTGAGCAGTTCCACGCACACGCAGCCCAACGCATAGATGTCGTCAGCCGGTGTCGGCGCCTGCCCACGCAGCATCTCAAGGCTTGCATACGCGGGGGTCAGTGCGCCCAACGTAGCCACATCGAACACGGTCTGCTCACCGCTGGCATCCGCCTTGTGCTGACCAGCACGGGCGATCCCGAAATCGAACACCTTCGGCGTACCGTCCAAGGTAACCATCACATTGCCGGGCTTGAAGTCAGAGTGAACGATCCCCGCTGCATGTGCGCGCCCCAAAGCGCGCGCCATCCCTTCTATCAACGGCCGCGCTCGCGCCAAAGACATGCCATTGGAGGCCTGCTCACGGATGTAGGTACGCAGGTCACTGCCGGCGACATACTCCATCGTCATGAAGACGATGCCCTCGTCCTTATCGAAGTCGTGTACGCGCACGATATTGTCATGTGCAAGCTGCTGTGAACGGCGCGCCTCACGCTGCAGCGCAACCAGCGAGTCCGGATGGCGACGAAACTCGTCGCTCAGGACCTTCACCGCAACCCATGGATCGCGATCGCGCGCCTCGATCTTGCGGGCATCCTGCGCCAGATAAACCACACCCATGCCGCCGCGACCGAGCTCGCGTTCCAGCAGGAATCGTCCCTTCAACGTGCTCCCCACTGACACGTAGCGGTCACTTGCGGCAACCACGTGCTCCCAGCCGGCGGTTGCCGCACTGTGTGAGTGACTCCCGGTACTGTTGATATCCGGCGGCGCGGCAGCCACATCATTGGCAGGCAGTACCCGAGTGACATCGTCTGTTTGGTCGCCCGCGCGTGGCGCTGGCTTGATCACCGTTACATCGTCACCGGCCGGGGCTGTTCCCAACTGCGTGCGCATGGACTGCATGCGCTCGAGCAAGGTACTGATGGTCACCTCATCAATCGCACGCTCTTCACGCATGCGCCACAAGGTCTCAAATCCGATACGGTATTCCTCCTCAGGCAGGCTCTGGCACTTGTCCAGAGCTGCCAACAGGGCGGGAAGATCAAGCTCCCCGGAACGGAAAGCGGTAACCAATTCGACCACGGAAGGACTGTCCTCTTGCACGTTCTTTACTCCTGGATACGCACGACAACGGCTGATACGTTGTCGCGGGCGGCTCGCCCAAGCGCCAATTCAAACAATCGCGTCAGCAACGCGCGCGGCTCGCGCACTCGACGACATTCCATATCCAACTCCGCATCGGGGATCTCCTTGTTGATACCGTCGGTACACAACAGGAACGGAGTTCCACTGGCGTGACTGGCCACGACCCAATCGATCAACAATGGATCCTGCGCCCCAACCGCGCGTGTCAGCGCACCCGCATTTGCACCAGTACCGGAAAATTGGGTGACGTCATCACGCATACCGTGTACATGGTCGCGCGTCAGCTGACGCAGGCCGCCACCCGACATGCCGTAGGCACGGCTGTCGCCCACCCATCCACACAGCATGAAGTCCCTGTCGTAAACCAGCACCACCACCGTTGATCCGATCACATCCACCTGCTGGGCATGGGCACGCTGCAGCAGCTCGCCATTGACTTTCTCAAGCTCGTCCTCGATCGCCTCGACAAAATCGGCAACGTCTCCCTGCCGCTGCATGGCCCCAAGCCGCTGCACGATCAGCGCACTCGCATAATCTCCGGCGGAGTGTCCGCCAAGACCGTCAGCGACTACCCATAGTCCTATTTCGTCACGGCAGAGAATGGCATCCTCATTCAGACGGCGTACTTTGCCGGTATCGGTATGCCCTGCTGAGGCGTAGGGTTGGGCTCCTGCATTCATGCATCCACCTCCATCGAACGGTCGACCAGCATTGCCTGCTCGCAGTCATGCGTCTGCGGCAGTCCAGACAGCGCACAGGACACCGCTGCGTCACGCCACCAGATGCTGCCGCCCTGCTCCAGGCAGCGCGCCCACAGCTCCCGACGCTCACGCAGAACAGGCCCGATATCGCTACTGCGCAGCGTTTCATCAGACGCGCAGCCACTGTCCTCACCGTCAAGCGCCAGCACCCGCTCATTGAACTCCTCGATGCTGCCAACCGTTCCGCTGGCTACCGCGACATGCAGGCACCAGGCTGCGTCGAACCAGGGCAGGTTCGGCCGCAACAGCCCACCCGCATCCGTATCAGCCCTGATCACCTTGGCAATCAACAGCGGAAAACGCCGCCCCACGCGGTCCACGCCGGGCGCAACCACGCCTGCGAACGCGCTGCTCCCGCAGGTTTCGGGCGCACAGAGGAAAGCCCACGGCCTGATGCGCACGGCGCTTTCCGCCGCCCACGCAGGTACGGTCGGTAGCAACTGGCTGACGTGTGCGTCCCATGCCTGCACCAATTCCTGCGGCAACCGACGCTGCACGAAATCGCCCAGCCACGGCAGCTTTCCGTAGAAGCCACTGCCTGCATTGGTACCGCTCATGCCCATCATCAACTCCCGCACCGGAACCGGCTTACGTCGCCGTCCAGAAAGGGATGACGCAGATTCGCCGCCTGCAGGGGCAACTGCGCACGGTGGCCTTCCAGGTCCAACGTGGCGACGTATCGCAGATCCGACTCGGCACGCAGCTGCGATGCCTGCAATGCGCGGATGAACGCCCAGTCCCCCAGATAGACAACGCCGCCCAAGCGCTTGCCGGCGGCATCGAAAGCGGTGAACGAGACCCGTCCTGGGGTGGGTCCCGGCCATCTCATCGGCATGCTTGGCGGTGCACCTTCACGGTAGTCGTAATGCTGGCCATCAATGTCGATGTCCAACCGAGACACCCCATCACCGAGCTCCGGCGCCAGCAAGGTAAACCCCACTTCGGGCAGATTTCCGTCGCGGAAGTACTTGCGTTTTATCGCATCGGCCAGCTGCATGTGCGCTGGTAGCGCAGGATCGCTCGCGGCCGCGTTGGCTGCGTCCTTCCACTGCCAGCGGCCGCCACTGGTATCGAGCAATCCCGCCAGGGTTTCGCGGTACAGCGTGTCGAAGCGCCCCCCATGGCCGAACAATTCCCCAAAATTCTGCACAGGAATTTCAGCGACAGCGCTTGGCTCGAACGGGTAGCGTCCATCGACGAACTGCCTGCACACCTGTGCTATCGACTGAGCCACTTTGGCATCCACCTGGGCCTGTGCCTGACGATTGAGCTGTATTGAGCTCTCGCCGGTCAGCCCTAGCAGCCAGCCCGATACCGGTGGCGGCAATTGCGCCGCCTGCTGTCGTGCCAACAACAGCGCTTCCGCAGGAGTACCAGTGCTGGTCCCAACCGGAGCCAGCAGATCCTGGCCCAGCCGTTGGAAGGTGGCCAACACCTGGTCCAACGGCGTCGCGCCGGCAGCCCCCACGCATAGCTGGGCCAACGCGGCAAAGTGCTCGCTGATTGCCGCACCCGGTTCAACCGGAGCAGCCCCGCTGCCTTTGTTCGCAAGTGCCGCTTTCAAGGCGGCGCCACCGGGCACGGCAGCGACCACCTGCGCAGCAGCCTTCCCTGCGGCCGCTGCGGCTTTCCCCGCTGCGGCATCCGAGGTCTTCTCTGCCGCGCTCTGGGCCGGTGCGCGCATCATGCTCTGGGTGTGCTCGCCCACCAGCACCAACAACAGGCGCAATGGCGAACTGGGGCCGGCAACCTTGGCCAGCGTCGATGAGGCACCGTCGCTACCGCTGTCACTGACCAGTTGCAGGTCGCCGAGCAGGCCGTTCCAGGCGCGTATGTAGTCCTGCTCATACAGGCGCAACACTTCGCCAGCCAGGCGCGCACGCGCCAATTCATCCATCGGCTGACTTCCAATGACCCAGTCATCGGCAACGAACTGCGCAACCGATTCGGCAATTCCCGTCGTCGCCAGCTCTGCGAATACCGGCTGCGTATACAACGCCGGCCAGGGCGCGGATAGTGCCACGCCACTGCGGCGACGGAAGGCATCAGCCAGCAGGCCCAAGGCACGATCAAGCCGCAAGGACGGCCGCGGCTGTGCCTGCGCGGAGAGCTTGAGGTTGCTGTACACCAGCGTGGCAAGGTTGGCCGAGCGCAAGGTATTGCGTGCCTGCTCGACCAACAGCGGCTCTGGCGTGATGACCCGCAGCCGACCAGGCTGCTCGAGCAGCATCGCCACCTGTGCATCCAGCGCCTTCACCAGCACAGGATCATCCTCGAACAAGCGCTGTGCATCCAAGCCCGCAAGCGCGCGCAACTCGGCAGCCTGCAGGTTTGCTGGATCACCCAGCATCAAGTAGCCCTTGAGGTAGTAGTACAGCGCCTGCGGCTCGGCTGCGGACTTCTGCAGGCCGCGCCGCAGCTGTGCCGCCAGCCCAGGTATCAGCAGGGCATTCATCTCACGCGCCTGTGCCTGCTGCAGCTCCTCGCCAATGGCATCACGCTGATACAGCCCCCAGCTCTGCGACCAGGGCTTTTTGGCTGGAGCACGCGCCACTTTGGCTACCGAGTCCACCGCCTGCAGGCGCTGCAGCGTGCGCTCGTAGTAACCGCGCAGATCCTTGGCGGCGGAAGGATCTGCTAGCTGCGGGCGGTCGTCCATTGCCCGTTGCACCTGCGCAAGATAGTCACGGTTACCGCTATAGCTGGCAAACATCCCGAAGCTGCACACTGCGGCCACCAGCAGCGCCGCAGCACACCCTGCCGCATGCAACACGGTGCGTCGACGCTCCCTTTGTGGGCTGAAACCGGCCAGACCAGACTCGCGTAGTACCACCGAGCGCAGCAGCTGTTCGATGAAGAACGTCCTGGGTTGCGCGCTGGGCTCAGGAGCACGCTGTGCATCCAGGCCGAATGTGCGCGCCACGGCCCCAAGCATCCGATCTATAGGCGTACCCTCCTGGGTGCCCGAAGTCAGATACACGCCGCGCAACATCGGCGCAGGCGCCAAGGCCTGACCGTTGAAGGCTGCTTCAATGAACTGCCGGGCCACATCCCCGATGGTGGCGAACTGCGGCGGGAACGCCAGCATCGCCGCGCGCCGGCTACCATCGCGCTCATCGTGCAGACGCTGCAACAGGCGCGTATTGAGCCGGTCCAGCAAGCGCGCGAACGCCTCGGAGAACGCCAGTGCTGCGCTGCCGTCAATCGATTTCTGCAGAGGGAACGACGTACCCCAGACCTGTGCCCGCTGCTGCGGGCTCAGATCGTCGAAAAATTCGCTGAAGCCGGCAAGCAGGTCACACTTGGTCACCACCAGATACACCGGCACCTGCAGATGCAACTGCTGATGCAACTCATCCAGACGTCGCCGGATCGCCTGCGCATGCAATTGACGCTCGCCCGGGTCCAGCGTGAGCAGATCCGACAGGCTCATCGTGACAACCACACCGTTGAGCGGCTGACGTGGACGGTGCCGGCGCAAAAGACGCAGGAAATCCTGCCATCCACTCGCGTCTACCGCACGGTCCGAGTCATGCGTGGTGTAGCGCCCTGCGGTATCCAGGAATACTGCCTCATCGGTGAACCACCAATCACACTGGCGGGTGCCGCCAACGCCGCGCACCGATTCATTGCCAAACCGAGCTTCCAAAGGAAAGCGCAGACCCGAGTGCTGCAACAGCGTGGTCTTGCCCGAGCCCGGTGGCCCGATCACGGCATACCACGGCAAGGCATACAGATTGCGGCTGCCCGGACGCCGACGCAGCAACTGCATGGCCTCGTGAAACCGGCTTTCCAGCTGACGCCGCTCGCCCGCGCTGCGCTGCGCCACATCATCGCCATCACCCAGCGCGGTAGCCATGCGATTGGCACGGCGCCGCCGCAGCCAGCTGCGTACCGCCCACGTCGCCAGCGCCAGCACCGCGAGCACCGCCAGGAACAACAGGCGTGCCCAAGCCCCGGCCAGCGGCTGGCGCCCAGCCAGCCCAAGATAGGGACCGCCAAACCAGACCAGCGCGGCCAGCAGGATCACCCCAAGCAGGACCACCCAGCCACCACGACGCAGTTTTTCCAACACCACAGCCATCATCAATCTCCCGGCTGATAGAGAATTTCCACGCGGCGATTGCGCGCGCGGTTTTCCGCCGACTGCGTCGGTCGTGCCAGCGGCTGCGAATCGCCTGCGCCGGAGAACTCAATCCGTGCGGGGTCCCGCAAACTACGCCCCAGTGCGTGTGCCACCGCCTCTGCGCGGGCCGCCGACAGCGCGAAGTTGTCCTTGTAAGTCAACGAACGCACGGGTTGATCGTCGGTGTGGCCGACGATGACCACGCGGCCCGGCAGCAGATCCAGAGCCGCCGCGACCTTGTCCAACAAGGGCTGCTGCGCTGGATCCACTTCGACACCTCCAGAGGCGAACATCGCACTGCCGTTGATACGCACCCGCGCACTACCATCGGGCTGATCCTCAACACTCAGCTGCCCGGCGCGCTGCTCGGGCGCCAGCAACTCACCCAAGCGCAGCTTTGGTGCCGGTCGCGCATCATCAGGGACCCGCCCGTTCTGCAATCCGATCGTGGCCACCTGCGCACTGATCGGCGCGGACAGATCGTTGAGCCGCGTGTGCAACCACAGGAACACGCCGAGTACCAGGCAGGCAGCGGCAATGCTCACCACCCACAGTGGCAACCATCGCCATAGCCGCGAGCGCTGGTCTTCGATGCCCTGCCATTGCGGCGACAGCCCTTCCGGTGCAGTCCCACGCTGGCTACGGATACTGCGATACAGGTCGTCCTGGATGGATGACAGTCGCATCGCCCCGTCCGGTTCAATCTGGTAGCGCCCTGCAAAGCCCATTGCCAGGCACAGGTACAGCAGTTCCAGCAGCTCGATGTGCCGCGGCACGTCCTCGCGCAAGTGGTCAAGGATGGCGAAAAACTTGGAACCGCCATAGGACTCACCATGGAATGTCACCAGCAGGGTGCGCTGCGCCCAACCGCTGCGTTCACCCCACGGCGCATTCAACACCGCCTCGTCCAGTGCTGCACACAGCACATAGCGGGCGGTCATCACCGACTCCGGGCTGCATCGGGCTTCGCGCACCCGCGCCTCGAACTTGCGTATCTGTGCCTCTGCCTGCTCACGCAGACGCATCACGTCCGGCGCATAGGTACTGCGGCGCAACTGCTCGGCCAGCAGCAGCAAGGGAGTGGCTGCCTGCGTCAGCGGATTGAGACTGCCATTGACGAAGTCGCCAATTCCGGTCTGGGTCGTATCGTTGTCGGCTGCAACCGCCTGCACTGGGGCCTTCCAATCACGTGCGTTCATCTCCCTACCCCCTGATCGCCCAGAGTTGCAGCGTTATGCCCGGGAACTCGTTGCCCAGGTGGAACGCAAGCCCCCCTGCGCCTTGCAACGCACGCCACATCGGTGTCTGTTTGTCGAATTCAAAATAGACATGGCCGGCGTGGTACGGGATCTGCCGTGGCGCCACTGCCATCGGGGCCAGAGCTATACCCGGCAGTTGCAGGTTGACCAGGTCGCGAATCTGCTCAACCGGACCGATCTTGGCTATCGCCGGCAGCCGCCGGCGCAGGTCATCGGCAGGCAGGTCCGCCTTGGCGGCCAGCACGAACTGGGCAGCGTCAAGCAAACCCGGGTCCGGAATCACCGCCACCCAGACACCAAACTTGCGGGCCTGCACCGGTATCGCCAATGCGGTCTGCTCAAGCACCGCGCTGAGGCTGCCCCGCAAGGCTGCAATCAGCGGTTCGAAGCTCTCACGTTGCGCATCGTGCAGATAGGGAGCAAATGCTGGCGGACGCTTGCCCGGCGCAGTGAACGTCGCCAGTTCCCCAGCCAGTGCCAGCAGCTCGGTATACAGGGCTTCCGGGTGCAGGCGGGGAACGGCAGCCCAATAGGCCAGACGCGGCTGCCAGCGGTTGACCAGCTGCAGCATCAGGAAGTCGGCGATCTCGGCAGCGCCACCGCGATCGCTGACCGCCACCCGCGCTGCCAGGGCTTCGCCGCGCTGGTGCAGCAAGCCGAGCAGCTCGACCAGAAAGGTAGAAAGCCGTGGGGCGGCTTCGCAGGCAGTGACGCTGGCGATGAATCCATCATCCAACTGTGCACGTCGGTCGGCTCGCACCTCCACCAGTTGCGCAAGCGGTATCCGCGCCAGTCCTTCCAACGGTTGCGAGGCCAATGCCAGCCGCGTGCTGAGCCCGGCAACTTCCATCAACACGCGCTCATCGACACTGCCGGAACTGTCCAGCGCTTCCAGCTCTCTTACGCCATAGCGATAGAGCTGGTCCTGCGGCGATTCCGGCCGGCCGATATCCGGTTGCGCCGGTTGCCGCAGCGGCAGCGTCAGATAGATGGTCTGGTCACGCGCATTGAGGTCCAGCTCCAGCGGCGGCGGCAAAGGATCATCACCAGGCATCGCGAACGGCGTTCCGTCGGCAAACACGCCACGTGCGCGACGCACGCCCAGCTTGCCCACCGCCAGCAGATCGGTTTCCAGCTCCAACTCGCTGAAGCCCCAGCCATGGGCCTGCAACGGCGTCGTGCGCAACTCGACGTAGCGCTCAATGTAGCGTTCCTGCTGCTGTAGATGCTGGGGGCGAAGGAACAAACCTTCACTCCAGACGACCTTGTTGCTATGTGCCATCGGCTCTGCTCGCAGGTTGCGGTGTGCAGGCCCTTGCTACACCGGTCAGAAATCGTGAACCGGACAGTCCAGCCGGCCCGTTTTCACCGTTACGCGCAGCAAGCGGGAACGATGATGGGTGGCGGCGATTCTGGCCACTGAGGTGGGGCGGCAGCCCGTCATTTCGTCTCAGACCTGCGTGAGCTTTTGTAGCGTGCCAGTTGCGTTTCGTAAGCGCGGGCGAAATCCTCGCCAAACAAACGACGGAAACAATCATCTGGATCCTGCGACAGCGCCTGATACTGCGCTCGATAGCGCTCCCAGTAGCGGCCCTTGCCACCAAGGCCAAAGCGACGCCCATCGCGGTCAACATCCTGTTCCAGACGATCAGGATCGAAGCTCCGCAACACCGCGTCATAGCCCGCACGCATACCCGCCAGCATCGCCATCTGATGGCAGCGGATATCATCAAAGGCGTCTTCAAACGCCGCTGCACCCGTCAGGAAGGCACCGCCTTCGCCACCGCCGATCTTATGCAACGCGTCCTGCGCGGTTGCTGCGAACTTGAGCGGATTGTTTTCCGTACGCTGGATGACCGTCACCGGCAACCGGAAACTGTTCTTGACCTCGGCGCGCGCACGCAGCACCTCCATCACTCCTTCGGTGACAATGCGCAGGATCCTGTCCTGCTCCATATCACGCCCCATGCTTGGCGCGCCGATCGCGGGCGATGCCGCCAATGGCTGCGCCAGGGCTGGCGGGTGATCGTCGCCGGACAAGTCCCAGTCCTCGGGCAGCTGCGCGCCCGCGCCAAGCACGCTTGGCGGGCGGAAGTGGTCCTGCGAGGAGGCACTGTGATGCCATGCGGAGGCATCACTCTGCACCCCCACCGGCCGTGACACTGGCGCACTTGCCTGCAGCAGTTGCAATGGGTCAAGTTCAAGCGGCGCCCCCAACACCGCCATCAGGTCGACATGATCACGGCCGGCCCCGGATGACGGACCCGGTGCTGCCGGCGACGCCGCCATCGCTGGCGGCTCCTGGCTTGCCCCGATGCCCTGCCACAAGTGGTCGAACGGATCCTCCACCGGGCCGGTTGCGACGGGTGCCCTGGTAGCAGGACTGAAAGCCACCTGGGTCAGGTCCGGGTTGTACTCGTCACTGGCAGACGGCAGAGGACCAGGCGCGCCGATGGTCTGCAGACGAACTTCGATTTCGAAACTATCCACCTGCAGCCGGTCTGTATCCCCCAGCATCGCCGGTTCACCGCGCGTCAGGTTGGCGCCGTTGAGCAGCATGCCATTGGTGCTGCGGTCTTCAATGAAGTACATCCCATTGAGATACCGCACCATCGCGTGCACACGCGACACGCCGGATGCCGGCAGCACCCAGTCACAGTCCTCGGCACGGCCGATGCTCCCGCCCTGCTGGATGAAAGTTTTCTGCGCGGAGCTGCCAAATTGGGAGGCGTGACGCCCGCTGACGGTGAGGATCAAGTTCTGCTGGGAAGACACGTAGGTAGTACTCCAGATGAAGCAGGTTATGTAGACAGGCGCTGTGAGTACGGAGTCATCCGGCCATGCCGTCGAGCACGGCCAGCGCCTGTCGAACATAGCCTGCACGGCGCTCGTGGAAATTCGCTGTGTCAATTGCCGCCAACAGATTCAACGCAGCCACCACGGCGCGCGCAGTGAGATGCTCCGGGGGAGCCACCACCTGCTGACCGGCCGGTGCCAAGCTGCCCTCGGCCCAGCCCGCGCTTGCCGCAAACCACGCACCCACGCTCCCATAGCCACCGGCGTTGGCATACTCGAACGCTGCACGACGGTGCTGTTCTGTAGGCTCACGCAACCAACGCTCTGCCAACGCCGCGCCGGCACGAGCCTCTGGCTCCAACGCCTGCCCGCGGGCGCATTGACACAGCCAAGCGACCAGGTAGCGCTTTGGCATTACCCGCGCGGCCAACTGCAGTGCGGCCTGATCATGCCCAGCCTCGAACAGCGCGCGTACCGCGTCTGGCGCAGTCATCCCACTCTTGAGAAACCCGCGCGCCGCCGGATCGATCTGCATCTGGTCGCATGCGTCTGCAAAGACCATGGCTTGATTGGCATCCATGCGGGTCACCCGATCAGGATCAGCGGCGCTGCCATTTTGGCCAGCGCATCAGCGGACAGGTTCAGCATCGGCGCCTTGACCTCGGCCTGGGCACCAGCCTGCACCTGCAGCATCGCATCGGAGTGCATCTTCAGGCTTGCCCCGGCACCGATGTCCATGGTCGCCCCGGCCTTGATGTTGACCTGCACCTTGCCCTCGACGTTGACCGCCTGCGAGCCCTCGATCACGATCTTGACCCCCTTGATGGTGATCTCGCCGGAACTTTTCATCACGATGCTGGATGCACCCGTGACCAGCTCGATCTCCGAGCCCGCATCGAGCTTCAATTTCTTCTGCACCGTGGTGGTGGCGTTCGCACCCACGGTGAGCTGCTCCTCGTTATCAACCTCGATCCTGCGATCGTGCTTTACCTTGCCGAGCTGATCGTTGTCGACTGTGTAGCGCTGATCATTGCGCACGTCCAACTGCTGGTCGTGCTCGATCAACAGCAGCTGATCATTCTCAACCTCGACATGCATGTCTTTCTGCGCATGCAGCAAGAAGTCCTCGCTGCCCTTGCGGTCCTCAAAGCAGATTTCGTTGCAGTCGGCGGCACCACCATCTGGATGGCTGCGGCTGCGTATGCCGCTACGGGTGCGCTGCTCGGGCAGCGGATACGGCGGCATGTGGTCGGCATTGAAAACGCTGCCAACGATCAGCGGCCTGTCCGGATCACCGTCCAGGAAGGCAACAAGCACCTCCTGCCCTACCCGCGGAATTGCCTGTATGCCCCATCCTTTGCCAGCCCACGCAGAGGCAACACGCACCGGGCAGGATACCTGCGCATGCTGCCGGCCGGGCTTGCTCCAATGGAAGTTCACCTGCACGCGGCCATTCTTGTCGACGGCAATGTCCTCCTCGCTCTCGCCGGCAACCACCGCGCTCTGCACTCCAGCGATGCGCGGGCGCGGCGTAGCGATGGCCGAGCGGTACGGCAGTTTCCCCGGCAACGCCTGGAACTCGCAGGACACTGTCACCCCACCACCCGCCGCCTCACCTTCCTCAAGCACCGTCTGCGCGGAGGTCACCAGGTACTCCTGGTTCCAGTCCGCCTGCGGCCCATGTTCCAACTTGAACAGCTGGCCGACGCCCAGGCCCCATGCATTGGTGTGGCCCTGGAAACAGGAACGCTCGACGTTATGTGCCTCTGCCCGCACCTGCGCGTAGCGCCGCCCATCTGCCTGTACAGGATGTGCACCGTGCCACTGGTAGCCTTCCAGCCCGCCAATGCCATGCAGCCCGTCACCGCTGAGGCGCTCGTCACCCAGCAGGCTCGCGCGTGGCTTGAGCGGGTCGTACTCGTCCAGTTGATAGCGCGTTGGATGCACCTGCAGACGGTGACACCAATTGCTCACCCCAGCCTGGTGTCCGCCCATTGCCGCAGCTGCGCTCTGCCACTGCATGACCTCGAACGGTGCCAACCGCCCGTGGGCACCAATGCCGTCAGCCAGCACCAGCGTATGCTTGCCGCGCGCGTTCTCGAAGTAGTAGTAGATGCCTTCCTGCTCAAGCAGGCGCGACACGAAATCCCAGCCATTTTCGTTGTACTGCACGCAATACTCACGCGGCGGGTAGGTTCCCGACAGGCTCATCCGCACGTCGCTATAGCCGATCTCGGACAGGTACTTGCGGGCGATGTCCGGCACGCTCATGTCGACATGGATACGGCAATCCTGGCGCCTGCTCAGCAACCATAGCTTTGGCACCACCGCGAACGACAAACGCACATTGACCAGACCATCGATGACCACCCCTTCGAGCTGCTCGACAGCGGCGATGATGCCGTGAAAGTGGCGTTGCTTGCCGTCAACATCCAACGACACCGTCATCGGCGTGCCCAACAGTGCCGGCAGATCGGGACAAGCACTGCTACACAGCCCCTCTATCTCGTACCTGAAGGGTTGGCCCAGGGCCTCGTTGGCCTGCAGCCGCACGAACCGGAGCTGCTCGCCGAGCTCAGAATGCAGGGAGATCGTGCGTGCCATCATCAATCCGTAACTCAAGGAAATTGCCGAAGTCCGACGCCACCGCCGAACTAATGCCGCTGGCTGGCCCGGCGATGCTCACATGACGCGGCGCACGGCGACCGACAATTCGTCTCAATGCCCGGCATGGACTACGGCCGAGGACGAACTTGATGCCACCGGCGTTGCCAACGCCCTGACCGCTTCTGCCCGTACAGATCGCAGCGAAGCATTCAATGTCGCCGGGTCCTGGGCGATTACCGGATCGAGATAGCGCGACCGGATCAGGGCCATACCGGCATGATCGCCCATGCGCTGCAACACCACATACAAGCGCGATGCGCTCTCCGTGGTGTGTGCATCCAATACGCCTCGTCGAGCATCACGCATCCGCAGCGCGGTTCGATGCGCCGCAATCGAAGCGGTCAGGTTCCCGGCATGGTCTTCGATTCGACCCAGCACATCCCAGGTGGCCGATATCAACGCATGATCCGGCGTGACCTTGCGATAGCCGTCCAGCGTGGCCAAGGCTGCCTTGCGCGCTTCCGCATGCCGATCCGTGTTGGCCAGCATGCTGGCCAGCCCCCCTTGGCTGAACAGCGTATCGGGATGCAGTTTCCCCAACACACGCTCCCGGCTGGCAAGCAGCTGGCGCTGCATGGCTATGGCTTGGTCAAACTTGGCGGGAACGCCCTGTTTGGCCAGCAATCGGATCATGTCAGCCTTGCTACGCAAGGTGTCCGGATGCGCTGCCCCCAACACCCGCTGCCGTCGCTGTAGAAGATCGCTCATGAACCCTTCGGCCGCGGACCAGGCGCGAGCATCCTGGGCCAGACGAACCCGGTTGGCACCTTCCAGCGCCAAGGCCTGCAAGGTATCCGGGTGATCCACGCCGAGCGCCTGCTGGCGGACCGCCCGCACCTCCGATGCCAAGGCCAATGAGTCCTCGTACTCGCCTGCAGTATTGAGCAGGTCGGCCATCGTCAAGCTGGCCGCCAGTGTCCGCGGCGCACTGCGCCCATAGCGCGAACGAAGCTTTGGCAACAGCACCTGCATGCGCTCAAGCGCGCGCTCACGCTGCGACATCCGGGTCAACGTAGCAACGATGCCCACCCCAAGCTCCATCATCCCCGCATCCAACCGACCAGATCGCTGCGCCCAGTCCTGCTCCAGCTTCAACTGCAGCGCCAGTGCTTCAGGCTGACGCCCCTGCGCCAGCAGCACGCGCGCCATCAGCACGCCTGCACGCAGCCAAAGTGGATTGTGCTCGGGTACATCCGTTGCCGTGGTTTGCGCATCCAGCAGAAGCTGGTGGGCAGCCTCGAAGCTACCCTCACGATACAACGCATCTGCAAGGTCCACAGTGGCATCGAGCACGCGCTCGGGCGGCTGCTGCTGAGCCCGCAGGTCTTTCAACACCAGCTGCAGTTCGTGTGCGGCTGCCGGGTAACGTCCGATGGAAGCCAACACCCCGGCCAACGACTGCCGCAACTCAGTGGCAAGCACCGGGTCATCCTTGAAGTCCAACTGCAAGCGCTGCAAAGCGTGCGCTACCACATAGCGCTCAAGCAGGTCGCGCGCCACTTCTGGCGGCGCCTGCGCGCCCCCGCGCTCCATCGCATGGCCCATCGCGTCCACGTCAACGCTCTGCAACATCTCCTGCTGAAAAGCCACCATGCGTTCCAACTGCAATCGACGCTGCGCAGCGACCTGCTGCTGTTCATGCGCCTGCGACAGTGCCCATAGCGACGCCAGCAGTGCGGAAACCGCACACACCAGAACCAGTGATGCTGCCAGTACCGGCAGACGATGCCGTTGCAGGAACTGCCGTGCTACCAACCAAGGCGAGGCCGCGGCCCCGAGAGGCAACTTACCCTGTTGCCAACGAGCAAGATCGGCAAGCAGGCTGGATACCGCTTCGTAGCGGCGCCCGCGCTCAGGGTCGGTGGCTTTGCGCACGATGGCATCCAAGCCAGTCACCAGTGCGCCACGCAGCCGCCGTGGCGTGGTGCGACACTCCAGCGCAAGCGCGGTCTGCGCCGCAGGCGTCAATGAGGACAGCAGCCGCGATGGCGACAACGCATCACTGGTATCGGCGCTTGGCACCTGGCCACACAGCAGCTGGTGCAGCAGCACCCCAAGCGAGTACACATCACTGCGCACATCGATACCGCCATGCCTGCCGGCCTGCTCCGGACTCATGTAACCCGGCGTCCCGGCAGCGAGCTCCCCAGCCTCGTCCACCAGTCCATCAATGGCAATGCCGAAGTCGATGAGCTTGGGCTGCGCGCGGCCGTCGACATCGCCAACCAGCACATTGCGCGGCTTCAGGTCACGATGGATCACTCCTTTCTGGTGCGCGTGCTGTACACCTTCACAGACCTGCATGAGCAGCTGCACACGCTGCTCCAGGCTCGCCCTGCGTCCGCTGCACCACCCGTCGATGGCCTCGCCATCGATGTATTCCATGACCAGATAGGGTCGCTCGTCTTCGTGCAGGCCTGCGTCGTAGATCTGAGCGATGGCAGGGTGGTGCATCTGCGCCTGCATCCGGCACTCAAACTCGAAGAACGCGCGTTGCCGCTCGTCCAGCCACGGATTTGCCACCAGTTTTATCGCCACCCGCTGCTGATAGGCTCCATCCGCGCGATGCCCCAGATAGACCCTGCCCATACCACCGGCACCGATCAAACCGTCGATTGCCCAGGGCCCACAGCGGGTGCCTTCGCCCAACAGCGCAGGCATCAGTACGGCGACCGCCTGCTCCAACGGCTGCCGCAACCTGATGGTAGCTTCTGCCGCCACACCCAGCATTGCCTCCAGCTCCTGTTGCAGCAGCGCGTCGTGACCTGCTTCACGCAGGACAAAGGCTTCCCTTTCCGACAGCGGCAAATCGCTGGCCTGGTGGAAAAGCAGCTCCAATGTCCGCCAACGCTCGGCAATCAACGTCGTGTCAGCCGCGCCAACAGCCATGCACGGACGAAGCGCAGATCTCTTTCAATGGTTGGCAATGACACTCCCAACATCTGCGCTGCTTCGTGCACCGTCATCCCAACCAGCTCGGTCAGCGCGAACGCCTGCGCCTTGCGCGGGTCAAGCCGGGAGAGATCTTCGAACGCTTCGGCGATACCAGCCAGGTCGACTGGCGCAAGCGCTGGATCGATCAAACGCATGGTCAATGGCACCATCTCGCCACTGCGTTTGGCGCAGGCCTGCGCACGTGCCAAGGTAATCAGCAGCTGGCGCATCTGCAGCGACGCCAACGCGAAGAAGTGCTCGCGTGAGGCGAACTCTTTGGCTCGCTCAGAAAGCGTCAACCATGCCTCGCTGACCAGTTCGGTTGCCTGCAAGCCACCACTGGCAGCACGCGACAGGTTGCGCACTGCGATGCGGTGCAGTTCGTCGTACACCAGATGTGCCAACGCATCACTGGCGGGGCTGTCCCCCTCTTGCCAACGCACCAACAAACGCGTGATGGAATCCGGGCAGGACGCCGACATGAGAGTGTTCACAGACAAGTTTTCCCCGCAGAAATTACCGGCGACAAGCCCGCAACATGCTAAGCACCCCCAGGCTCACAATGCGACGCGCGCAACCGCACCCGTCTGCTCAGGCACCGACCTTATCCTGACTGCAGAGCGCGGCAATCCACGAAAATAGGTAATAGCGGCAGCCATGAGGCGACGTTTCGTCTCACGGCATTGAGAAATATGATTTTTTACGCACCACTCTTACGCACAGCCAGCGTTACCAGCGGCAACGCTGTCGATCCTCGGGCAAGCACCCCGCCAACACATCCAGTTGGCTCAGCCCACCAGTACGGTGAAGCAACCGAGCACGATGACACCTCCATGCGCAGTGCTGTCGCCCATACGGGCGGCAGGCAACCCCTTGATGAACACCTTGGTCGAGCCCTTGACGATGGTGTCAGGAGGACCAACGCAGACGCACATATCGGTCACCCGTGCTGCCGGCAATTTGCCGATCAGCACGGTTGGTGCGCCTGGCGCCAGAATCGGGCCACCGACGTGCGGGATGATGCCCGTCACCATCGGGCAGGCATGCATGTCGGTTAAGCGTGCTGCAGGTTGCATTCCGCCACCTCTCCACCACGTATGACCCTCGCTGCAGTAGCAGCGTTGATTTTCCTGATCATCGTCTGACTACCAGTGGCCAGAGCCCTGCTGAACCTTCGTCATTCTCGCCTTGCCGATCAACCAGGCTTGAGTGAAGGTTTCGGCGGCGTACGCTTCTGTCGATTTCCTGTGCGCATTCAGCTGCTTACAGATATCGATATTGTTCTGCTCGCCCGCATCCAAAATGGTTGAAAGGACACCGTAGCCATCTTTCAACAGCATTGCCTGACCGACGCCTGGAGCAAAGCGTAGGCCAGCCTTACCGAAAAGCAATGGCAAATGACCAATATACGCATAAACATTTGCTGCCACACAGAGTTTATCCGGCGTGGTTTCAGTCGATGAGGTAGCAATATTTGTCAGGGTAGAGGCATGGCGCACTGGCGAGAAAATAAGAACATTGGCTATTTTCTTCAGCAATGTTTTCCGCAGCAGGGCGTCCCCGACATTGAACTGCCCTGTGACCTCATTGAGCTTGGCTGTATCCATGTTTTCTGCTGGTACCGACATAACACCTCGCAACTCATCAGAAAGACGATCAAACCCTGGCTACAGAAGGCTTGACCCCCACTGTGCGAAAGATTGATCGCGCTACAACGCACGCGCAATGCGCCCGACTCACTTGTGCATTGACAAAGCCACCAGTGCACTTTGGCTACTACTATTGCGCGTACCACAATGCTCAACCCGACAACCCGTCTCACCCCGGAAATCCGGAATATTGCCAGCATGCACCCCATCAGCATTGGAGCGCTGCAGAAGGGGCGCGAGCGACGCCTACTGCCAGTCTGGAACGCCCCGGCAAACTCATCGCGTCCGCAATCGACGCATATGCCGCCTCATCCGGTTGACCATTCGATTGATAGGTCAATCCGCAAACATACCCACCAATAGCGGCGGCCCATCCTTCACATGCTGTAACGTGGGTTCGCCTTTCTTGAAACCTGGCAGCACATTGTCCTTGGAGACAACTGCAGTCTGGTAGACGTGCCACACCCCGTCTTTTTTTACACAGACCAACGTGTGTTCGAAGTTTCCCTGCGCCACTCCCCCCACCATGGGATCCAGGTACATTCCATTCGGAATCGAGCAATGCAGTGCTTCAGCAGCAGCACCTGGCCCTTCGTACATTTCGCGAGTGACGCGACACTTCGCCTCCCGTTCTCCCTGCAGGACTTTGCCGTCTGCATCATGGTAGAAGCGATTGTGGCGGAGGCCTCCATGCACCTCCAGTGCGCACCCGTTCATGCCGAATGTCACGACAAGGGTGCCATCTGGCAAGCCTTTTGGAACATCACAGTGCAGCGCCCTGTCCGCTCTATAAGGGAAGAAGTAGTCACCGGCCCCATTCGGATCCACATTCAAAATATAGCCGCCGTTGGCTTTTTTACAGCTGATGCTGCATGTATTCCCGGTCAGTAAATTGAGCGCCCCCCCTCTGCAGACAAACCCATATCGCGACATCACCTGTTCCGGCGCGCTACGTAACCACTTCAGCACCGCGCTGCCTGACCCTGCCGCGATTCGCACACTCGAGATAAACCCCATATCCAACACCATCCATCCAGCAAATTATTCAACTGCACGACCAACGCATCAAGGCAACCGAGAATGCGTGTCCCGACTCGGCACTTAAATGTTAACCAGACCTTGAAAGGTCCAGCGTGGATCGCCATCCATCGCCACCATCAGATCACGCGGCCCTACTTGAGACCTACCATTGGCGATGGGGACCGTCGGAAGCGCCATGAGCTCGGCAGCGCTGGCGAAAGCCTTGTACACAAAATTGGAACAGAAGAACGTCGTCGCCTGGTGAGCGAACAAGGACTTGTCCGCAGTCAGCCGTGAGCCTCCGGATAGATTGAAAGGTGACTGGCCGGCAGCAAGCTTCGCATAGGCGCCATAGTCGGCACCGCCAGCACCAGATTGCTTGATGGCAACACATCCTTCAGCGCACTGTGCGGCGGCCTCAGCGACATCCTGATTTGCCGTGTACCGATAGACCCGATAGTTGCCTGCTGCGGCCTGTCGCGACCGCAGCCCGCTTCCAACCGATTCAGCGATGATCGGCTCACCATTCTGACCAAGAGCTATAACTATTGCAGCATGAACGGATTTCGCAGTGCCTCCTCTTCCAATCGAGCCAATGGTCTGCGCTACGGCGATGACCTTTCTCATGAAACCCGAAGTACTTTGCGTAAACAGAACATCCCCAACTTCAAACGGCGGTGCCGGCATGAATCATCCCTCCCATACTTTGTGGTTTTCAATCGGCTCAATGGCGGCTGCCTTTTCGCAATCGCCAAATCCATAGGAGCTACTCTTCTACTTGATATGCAAATTCCTGCGAGGACGCGGTCAGATTGATTGCCGAGACTGCTCGGCAATCAATCATCCGCTGCAAGAACTCCCGGCTTATCTCCGGCAGCATCGTGTTGGTCAGAATCGCGTCGATCATTCGTCCGCCTGATTCGCCTTCGTTGCAGCGGCTGACCACCAGCTCGACCACGCTGTTGTCGTAGTCGAACGGAATCTTGTAGCGCTGCTCGACGCGCTTCTTGATGCGATCCAGCTGCAGCCGCACGATCTGGCCCAGCATGTCCGGGCTCAGCGGGTAGTACGGGATGGCAACCAGGCGCCCCAGCAACGCTGGCGGGAACACCTTCAGCAATGGCTCGCGCAACGCCTTGGCCATGCTCTCCGGGTCGGGCATCAGCTCCGGGTCCCTGCACAAGCTGGCAATCAGGTCGGTGCCCGCGTTGCTGGTGAGCAGGATCAAGGTGTTGCGGAAATCAATACGGCGACCTTCACCGTCCTCCATCCAGCCCTTGTCGAATACCTGGAAGAAAAGTTCGTGCACGTCCGAATGGGCTTTTTCAACCTCGTCCAACAGCACTACCGAATACGGACGACGGCGCACGGCCTCGGTCAACACGCCACCTTCGCCGTAGCCTACATAGCCAGGAGGAGCACCCTTGAGCGAGGAAACCGTATGCGCTTCCTGGTACTCGCTCATATTGATGGTGATCAGGTTCTGCTCGCCGCCGTACAACGCTTCGGCCAAGGCCAGTGCGGTCTCGGTCTTGCCAACACCGGAAGTGCCGGCCAGCATGAACACACCGATCGGCTTGGAGGGATTGTCCAGGCCAGCACGGCTGGTCTGGATGCGCTTGGCGATCATCTCCATCGCGTGGTCCTGGCCGATCACTCGCTTGCCGAGCAATTCAGGCAAGCGCAGCACGGTTTCAATCTCGTTGCGGGCCATGCGCCCAACAGGAATCCCGGTCCAATCGCCGACCACCGCGGCTACGGCCTGGTAGTCCACGGTCGGCAGAATCAACGGGCTCTCGCCCTGCAGCACCGCAAGCTCGCCCTGTACCTGCTGGAGCCTTGCCAGCAACGCCGGCCGATCCACCGCAGCGACAGCTACCTCCTCCACCGCAGCCTCGGCAGCGGCCTGCACTTCCAGCACGCTGCCCGTACCTTCGACCGGCGCACCACCACTGCGCAGCTGCGCGCGCAGCTCCAGCAATTCATCAACCAACGCCTTCTCCGCGTCCCAGCGGACTTCCAACGCAGCAAGACGCTCGCGTTCACCCGCCAGCGCGATCTCCACCACCGCGGCCCGCTCGGCGGTCTCCACGCCGACCGCGGCCTCGCGGGCGATGATGCGCTGCTCGGTTTCCAACGACTCGATGCGTCGACGACTGTCATCCACCTCGGCCGGTACCGCGTGCAGGCTGACCGCTACGCGCGCGCAGGCGGTGTCGAGCAGGCTGACCGATTTGTCCGGCAACTGCCGTGCCGGGATGTAGCGATGGCTCAGCTTGACCGATGCCTCCAGCGCCTCGTCCAGGATCTGCACCTGATGGTGTTTTTCCATGGTGCTGGCCACACCGCGCATCATCAGCACGCCCTTGATCTCATCCGGCTCGTCGACCTGGATGGATTGGAAACGCCGGGTCAACGCCGGGTCTTTCTCGATATGCTTTTTGTACTCGGCAAACGTGGTCGCGCCAATCGTGCGCAAGGTACCGCGTGCCAGTGCAGGCTTGAGCAGGTTTGCCGCATCGCCGGTACCGGCTGCACCACCTGCTCCCACCAGCGTGTGGGTTTCATCGACGAACAGGATGATCGGGCGGGTACTGGCCTGCACTTCTTCGATCACGGCACGCAGGCGCTGCTCGAACTCACCCTTCATGCTCGCGCCGGCCTGCAGCAAGCCCACATCCAGCACGCGCAGTTCCACTTCCTTCAATGCCGGCGGTACGTCGCCACGCACGATGCGCTGTGCGAACCCTTCCACCACGGCCGTCTTGCCGACACCGGCTTCGCCGATCAGGATCGGGTTGTTCTGACGGCGACGCATCAGGATATCGACCACCTGACGGATCTCATCATCACGGCCAACGATCGGGTCGAGCTTGCCATCGCGCGCCTGCGCGGTCAGGTCGGTGGTGAAGCGCGCAAGCGCTTCCTGCTTGCCCATCGCCGCTGGCGCGATCGCCCCACTGGCCTCGCCCGGTGCACCCGCGTTGCCCAGCTGGAAGCCATCGCTCGGGCGCTGACCTTCCTCAGGTGAGCTGGCAACGATATCGGCAAAACGCTCGCTCAGCGCCTCCGGCTTGAGTTTGTCGAACTCCCGCGAAATCCCGCTCAGTACGCTTCGCAGGGTGCGCACACTGAGAATGCCGACCACCAGGTAGCCGGTGCGCACCTGCGCCTCACCGAAGCTCAGCGATGCATATACCCAACCCCGCTCCACTGCCTCCTCGATGTTGGATGACAGGTCAGTCACCCCGCTTGCGCCACGCGGCAAGCGATCCAACGCGGCGGTGAAATCGCGCGCCAGGTGCGAAGGCTCAATCTGGAAGTGACGGAGAATCCGGTGCAGGTCCGAATCAGGCAGTTGCAGGATCTGGTGGAACCAATGCACAAGTTCCACATAGGGATTGCCGCGCAGCTTGCAGAACACCGTAGCGCTTTCGATCGCACGGTAAGCCAGTGGGTTGAGCTTTCCAAACAGTGCACTACGACTAATCTCGGTCATGATGAAGCTCCTGGTGAATCACAAAAAGCACTGGCCAAGCGCGGGTGGACGACCACTTCATCAGCATCCGTCACACTCCAGGCGCGCTGCCCTATCCAGCTGTCCAATCCGATCCGGCCACTACGCCCCAATCGCATGGGCGGTACCTGATCGGCACGCAAAAGCAGTTGCAGGTCCCAAGATTGGGTATCGCCGACATAGCTGCGCACCGCCGCCGTCAACTGCGCCAGAGCATCTCCGCCCGGCAACCACTGCCGGAAGGACACCAGATCCAACGGACCTATCCGCACCCGGAAGCGATGCTGGCAGCCGCGCACCTGCGCACCCAGGACGGCACTGCTGCCAAGCTGATTGGCGCGGCCACGGCCCAGTTGCAGGCGACTGTCAGCAGGCAATCGCATCCACTCGCCAACGAACTCGACAATCTGCACAGGCACCCGCATGGCTTGTTGCAACAGCCCCTGCAAGCCCTCGCGGTTGCGCGCCAGTGCGCCCAGCCTGCCGGCGAAATGTCGTTTGTAGTTGTCCGGCAGCCGGTCCCGTCCTTGCAGTCCTGGCGTTGCCAGGCCAACCAGGGCCCCCAGGTACAGGGCGAAGCGGTCATCATCAGCGCGCTCAGCCTGTACCACTGGCTGCGCATCGGCCCACGCACGGTAGAACAGGCCCAGCATGCGGTGATGGAACAAGTCGGCAAATGCCACGAAGCTTCGGTCACGCGCATGCAGCTGGCGCTGCAGCGCGTACTCGGTCAGGTGAAGTGGCAACGGTGCATTCGGCCCGAACAGGCCCAGTACCAGGCCATGCAGTGCGGGCGGCGCGCCGGTCTGACTCAGCTCGAAGCGTTCGATGTCGCTGCTGGCAAATGCCAGTGACGGCGTATGCCGCAACCGCACCGGATCATCGGCCGGTCGCACCGAGCGCCCAAGCCGTGGATGCTGCGGGTATGCACGTTCTATCAGGCGCAGCGCGGCAAACAACTCAAACGCATATGGCCGCTCGGCGAGCGCGGCAAACAGCTGCGCCTGCGTCGCCGTTACAGCGGCGCCAGGGCGCCCGGACATGCCGTCCATCGCGCTACCTCGTTGCGTTCGACCGTGCGCAGCACCGTCTCGGTGAATGAATTGACCGACACATAGCGGGCAAAGAACTGGCGCAGAACCCCTCCAAGTAGATAGGCACCCGTTCCTTCGAACGCGTTTTCTTCGCAGGTCAAGGTGATCTCCAGCCCACGACCGAAGGTGATCGGACCAGGTATCGGAATGCGCCTGACGATGGGCCGTGCCTGCACCGACTTGATTCCCTCCAGCTGGCGTTGGGCTCCTGCATCGTGAGCATCGCAGTAGAGCGAGAGCATCTCGCGCAGCGCGTTGACGCCCTGCCCATCGCCCACTTCGAACAGCGACAGGTAGTTCAGCTGCAGGTGACTAAGCAGCTTCCACGCGCTCTCGCCGCCATCCCCTGCCGGACGTGGCCGGGTTGGACCTGCGACGCAACGCACCGATGCAACGGGGGCACCGTTGTCCATCTGGAAGTCACTCTGTCCCTTACCAACCGGTAACTGCAGCGGCAGGTCGCGGTTGCTGCACAGCAGTTCCAGTCCAAGCTGGCGTAGCCGGCTTGGATAGGATTTGTCGCGAGCATCCACCAGACTGACAAACAACTCGCTGCCCACATAACTGGAGCGCGCGCCCTGCCGACGCTGGCGCGCCGACAACTGCCGCGGTTCGCGGCGCACGGTGTAGTACGCCGCATGCGGATCGTGCCAGGTGCGTGCGTCGCCGCCATAGAACGGCTCGAAGCGCTGCTCCGACTCCTGGCTGTCGCCGAAGCCCTCCACGCGGGTAACACTGTGGATCTCGAAGTCCACCGGCCGGGTCCGGTCGACCGGTACATGGTGCTCGTTGCGCCCCGCATCCAGATGGATGCGGTCCGCACGCTGGGGAAAGAGATTGATGGCCGGGGTGCAGAACAACCTGAAGTTTTCAGCCGAGACCGCGTTGTGCAGACTGGTCACGCTGCGATCGAACAGGACGATGATCTCGAAGACCTGCCCGGGGATCCGCTGCAGCGTCCGCCGCAGCGCACTGAACTCAACGAAAAGAAAGCGTTCCGGGCAGGCAAAGTATTCCTGCAGCAGCCGATAGCCACTGAAGGAGCGCCCGTCATACGGCAGCAGCGCTTCGCTGTCGTCAAAGCCACGCGCATGCAGGCCGGTGGCGTCTTGCCATGGCGACACGATCCCGCCGCCCCTCACCTGATAGCCAACGGCGTTGCCCAGCAGCTGCTCGTATAGACGCTTGCCGGCTTCACCAGCAAGGAACAGCGGCAAAGCATCCATCGCCAGATCCTGCACCGGCACACCCGATTGGGTCTCCAGGCGCAGGCGCAGACCCGAACGCACCACCGCCCCGGCAGGCAGGTTAATGCCAGCTGCCGCCAATGCGGCCGGACTGTCGAAGTACTTGGCTTCCGCCATCGCCAACGGCCAGAGCGTTACCTCATGCGCGGTACGGTACTCACAGGCCGTACGCTCCTCAGCACCGACCTGCCCGCGCAAGGCACTGTGCCGCGCGACCCGATGTCCTGCGGCAAGATTGGCATCGCCCAGATCAGGATGCAGCTGCACCACTGCCATCGAAGGCAGGGGAGCCAGGAAATTCGGGTAGACCATCTCCAGCAGGTGCTGGGTGAACACCGGATACTGCGCCTCCAGCTTCAACTGGACACGCGCCGTCAGAAAAGCAAATCCCTCAAGCAGACGCTCGACGTATGGATCGGCACATTCAATGCCATCCATCCCCAAGCGGCCAGCGATCTTCGGAAATTCGCGCGCGAACTCCGCACCCATTTCGCGGACATGCTGCAGCTCGCGGTTGTAGTGACGCAGCAGCCTTGGGTCCATCAGGCGTAGCCCTCGATCAGGTTCAACTTTCCTGTCTCAAGGTCCACTTCGGTTTTCAGGTACAAAGCCAGCGGGATCGGCTGCGCCCACATGTCCGAACGGATGTCGAACACCAGTGACTTTCGGTCCATATGCGATTGCTGCGCCCGCACGGTAACCTGCAGCGTGCTGGCAATCAGGCGTGGCTCATAGGTCAGGATGGCGCCCCGCAGTTGCTGCTGCAGCTGGCTCACATTGATCCCCGCCAACTGTGATCCAGTCAGGTCCGGGATGCCAAAGTTGATCACCGACGATGCAACATCGGGATAATCGGCCAGGGTCGCATCACTGGCCATCTGCACACAGTTCAACAACCATGACAGGTCGCGGGTCACGCATTCGCGCAGGCGACTGGGCGAAATCACCCGCTGCTCTCGACTTTCGGAGCCACGCAAAGGCTCATCGTCGGTCAGACGATCCAGCAGGGATGGCTGCAATCGCTCGGTGGTGGTCAGCTCAGCCATCGGCGAACACCCTTACACCGCGTCAAACACAATCGTGGTAGTTCCCAGCAACGGGTACTCGCCTTCGTCGCTGGCAAGCATGCGCTGTCCGAGGCCGCGCCCCTGCTCGTCCCAATGCGTACCACGTGCAAGCCGCAGCGCGTCATCTGCACTGGTTTCGGTACCCGGATAGCGCGCAGGGATGAACACGATGGACTGCGTGCCATTGCGCCAGCAAATCTCCGCCGGCAACCAAAGGATGTCGCGCAGATCCTTGGGGGCGTCCAACCGCAGCTCCTGCACCTGTGACAACGGCACCCAGGCGTAGCCGCCCTGACTGATCACCTCAAGGCAGGGCCCAAAGCGTGCGTCTGCATCGCCCAACCAGCTGAAAGCCACGCCATCAATGTGCCCGGCTACCGCCGGTGCCTGTTCCAGCGCCAACTCGCGCAGCGGCGCTGCTGCATCCCCCTGTCCTTTCTGCTCCAGCAGCAAGGCTTGCAGCAACGGTGCCAGCCATGGCTCCGGCGCGCCGAGAACATGCGGCATGCATTGCCCGGCCAACACCTGTGCACGCAGCGCTTCTGCACGCAGCAGTACCTCACAGGTGGTCGCCATCAAAGTCAGGTTGGCATCCAGCTGCACCGCGGCCTGCAATTGTTCGCCGGCGCGTCGCCACTGCCCCATCACCGCCAACAGCTGAAACATAAAAACGCGCTCATTGGCATCTGCAGGCGCCGACCGCACACGTGCGGTCAGCGCTTGCAACGCCGGATCCAGCTGGCCTGCACGCAGCAGCGCCGCGGCCTCGTTGGTCGAACCGGCGACAGCGCCGGTGGTCAGCTGGATGCTCATGACGATCAGCCCTTGGCCACAGCCTGCATGTCGTAGGTAAACGTCTTGGCTGCACCATCCGCATTGCCATCGGGCTTCTGCGGCTGGAAGCCGTACTGGAACTTACCGAAGTGCAGGCTAATGTTCTCAGTCAGGCGATCTTCGCCACCGGAGCCACCGGTCGACACCGACGTGATCAGTACGCCGTTGCTCAGATGAATGGTGACGTAGTCGGTCTGCTCACCGGTTGCGTTGGTCACATACAGCCATGCTTCCTCCAGACGTGCACCGGTAGAAGCGGCCTGCAACAGGGCGTTGGAGCTCTTGTCGACGTACTTGGTGATGGAAATGTCCTGCACGTGCGCCTTGCCACCGGAGCCGACACCGCCGCTGTGCAGGTCGCCGCTGTTACTCACGCCCCAGGACCATGCCAACACTGGGATTTCGCCCTTGTGCTTGCCATGGGTCGAGCCGCCTTCAATGGTGACCGGGCCGCCCTTGAACTTCAGATGCATGTCAAATGCCATGAAACCACTCCTTCATTTTCGTGTGAACACGTAGATCAATGGGAAACACCGGCCGCTACCGGCGTGGTTGAAACCTTGGATCAGGCCTTGGCCTGGGACGGCAGACGCGACACCAACCGCAGCGATACCGTCAAACCTTCAAGCTGGTAATGCGGCTTGAGGAAGAACTTGGAGGTGTAGTAGCCAGGTGCGCCTTCGACTTCCTCCACAATCACCTCAGCGGCGGCGAGCGGATGGCTGGCCTTGTACTCCTCACTGGAGTTCGCCGGGTCACCATCCACGTATTGCAGGATCCAGTTGCCCAGCCACTTCTGCATCTGCTCGCGGTTGGAGAACGAACCGATCTTGTCGCGCACGATGCACTTCAAATAGTGTGCAAAACGGTTGCAAGCGAACATGTATGGCAGGCGCGCGGCCAAGGCAGCATTGGCGGTTGCGTCCGGGTTGTCGTACTCGGCTGGCTGGTTCAGTGACTGCGCGCTGATGAACGCGGCCATATCCGAATTCTTGCGATGCACCAGCGGCATCAAGCCCATCTTGTCCAGCTCGGCCGAGCGACGATCCGTGATTGCCACTTCGGTCGGGCACTTCATGTCCACACCGCCGTCGTCGGTGGGGAAGGTATGTGCCGGAAGCCCTTCAACCGCGCCGCCGGACTCGATGCCGCGGATGCGCGAGCACCAGCCGTACTGCTTGAAGGAACGGTTGATGTTCACCGCCATCGCATAGGCCGCGTTCTGCCAGGTGTACTTGGCCGAATCAGCTCCAGCAGTGTCCTCCTCGTAGTCGAACTCATCGACCGGATTGGTATTGGCCCCGTACGGCAAGCGCGACAGTGTGCGCGGCATCGCCAGGCCGATGTACTTCGAGTCCTCCGAGTCGCGCAGCGAGCGCCAGGCCGCGTAGTCCGGCGTGGTGAAAATCTTGGCAAGGTCACGCGGATTGGCGAGCTCGTTCCAACCATCCATACCCATCAACTTCGGCGCTGCTGCCGATATGAACGGTGCGTGGGCGGCAGAAGCCACCTGTGCGATACCAGCCAGCAGCTCCACATCCGGCGGCGAGTTATCGAAATAGTAGTCACCAACCAGGCAGCCATACGGCTCACCACCAAGCTGGCCGTATTCCTGCTCGTAGATCTTCTTGAAGATCGGGCTCTGGTCCCACGCCGTGCCTTTGTAACGCTTGAGGGTCTTGCCGAGCTCCTTCTTGGAGATGTTCAGCACGCGGATCTTGAGCTGCGTGTCGGTCTCGGTGTTGTTCACCAGATAGTGCAGGCCGCGCCAGGCACCTTCCAGCTGCTGCATATCGGCATGATGGATGATGTGGTTCAGCTGCTCGGTGAGCTTGCGATCGATCTCGGCGATGTACGCCTTGAGCGTCTGCGATACGTCATCACCAACGATATCGGCACGACTGAGCACCTGCTCAGCCAAGGTACGCACCGCGGATTCAACCTCTTCCTTGGCGCGCTCACTCTTCGGCTTGAACTCCTTGTTGAGCAGGGCGGCAAAGTCGCCACTCTCAAACGCGGCTTCAATGCTGCCAGACTCTGCCAGCTGTTCAGTATTCATGGCTTATTCCTGTTCCGGCTCGCCGGGCTTGGGGGCAGATGCAAGCGCCTGCATCAACGCGGGATCACGCATGGCCTGCGCAATCAACTCCTCCGCGCCAGCCTTGCCATCCATGTACGTATCCAGATTGGCCAGCTGCGTGCGGGCCTCAAGCAACTTGGCCAGCGGGGCTACTTTGCGCGCGACCGCAGCCGGCGAAAAATCGTCCATGCTTTCGAACGTGATATCGACGTTCAGACTTCCCTCGCCGGTCAGCGTATTCGGCACTGAGAAAGCTACGCGCGGCTTCATTGATTGCAGACGACTGTCGAAGTTGTCGACGTCTATCTCCAACGACTTGCGATCTTCCAGCGAAGGCAGCTCACCTGCGTTCGCACCGGACAGATCCGACATGACGCCCATCACGAAGGGGAGCTGCACTTTTTTCTGTGCGCCATACAACTCTACGTCGTACTCGATCTGAACACGCGGTGCGCGATTGCGCGCGATGAACTTCTGGCTGTTTGCCACGACTTTGCCTCCGATTAGACCGATCAGTTCCGGCACGAAGACAACGCGCAGGAAGCAGGCGGGTCCAACCCTCCCTCTTCATGCCTTCGACTTGTCTCCGTCACATGCACCACGCACTGCCGGTGAGTCACATTGCGTCATCACCACCGCAATCCAGCACCGAGTCGAGCGAACACCACTCAATGCCGGCGAAGTCTAGGAACGGCCACGCATCGCGCACACGACAATCCGTCTCAACCTTTGCTGGAAAAGAAATCGCAGGCTTGATGATGGTTTTTTTTCGCTTTTCGCGTTTTGTTTAAGTAACGGACCCCAATTGTGGGTCGCGGCGACTAACCATGACCATTGCAGGACACAGCGCACACGCTCTTACGGATGTTCTTACGCCAAACGACAACATTCGTTCGATCACGCACATCAACTATTCGATGAGCTTCGATAGCACGCCACTGGACGTCGACGATGTATTGCTGCATGACATCATCGGCTTTATCGATGGTCGACTTGGCGACTACGACCTTGGCGAGCGCATGATCCGCAATGCATTCAATCTATCGCGCGCCACGCTCTACCGCCGCTTCCAGCCGCTCGGCGGCATCGCCAGTTTCATCCGCGACAAACGCCTGCAACTCGCACATATGCATCTGAGAGGAAACCCAACCTGTAGCCTCACCTGGCTGCTGTATGAAGTTGGGTTTTCGTCGGAGCGGCAGTTCCAACGCTCGTTCCAAGCCCGTTACGGCATGTCGCCCGCCAACTGGCGCAAGTCCTGCCAACTCTGCTGAAAAAAGTTCACACCACCCAGGCAGCCTACAAAGAAAATTGGTTCCCGAACGAAGGGCACTCGATGCTCAGATTTTTTCGACTGGATGACCGTCGGTCGCCGCCGTATCAGAGATCCAAGCCCCAACGCGTGCAAGCAGTACAGGGCGCTGTTGATCGTGCGCATCAAACTGTCCTGATGCGCTGCGGCTGCGCATGATCGGCGCATGCATTGAGCATCGAAGAATCCTCACCGCACATGAAGGCATCATCCAGCCGCACGCAACAGTATCGCCCTACCTGATATGGAGTCGTCGCAGCTGTACGGAGCACGCAGGAACGGCGTAGCTCACGCATCAGGCAACCACTACCCGGAGCAAGCCCATGTCTTGGAACCCCTTCTCTTCAGGTTCGTCGTCATCGCCATACACGATGCGAAATTTCAGGGACACAGCGCAAAGCTTTTTCCGAGCGACTACCGGCCAGTCACCGCGGGTGTCCACGTTCTACAACTCGCTGACCGATGATGAGCTCAACCAGCCGATAACAGCACTGAATATCGGCAATTTTGTTCGCAGGGAAAACCATGCAGTGCTACATGGCACCACCCCGGCAACACGCGAAGATCTTCTTGCAATCGCAGCCATCCCACTCAGAGCGGTTGCTGCACATACGGTTGCGCAGAATGTTGTCGTTGGCCAGCAGGGATTCTTTGGCAACTGCGAATATCAGCAAGAAGCGCTGATTGGCACGCTGTCTGGTTTGCACGGTCAGTGAAGTCCCGAGAAGGCTTCAATAATCGACTGGATCGCTCCGCATATCCGGGTCGCCTGAACGCAACAGCGCCACATGCTATTCCCGGCCCAGCCTTGCAAAGCGCCACAACGAAAAAGGCCACCCGGAGGTGGCTTCATCTTGATGTCGCTTGGTGGGCGGTACAGGGATCGAACCTGTGACCCTTGCCGTGTGAAGGCAATGCTCTACCGCTGAGCTAACCGCCCGTGTTGCGAGCCGCTCATTATAGGGGGCTGAGCGAGCACGTCAACATCTTTCTTCACACGATTTCACATCGTCTGCGTCGGCTTGTCCGAGCTGGATGTACCGGCCAGCAGGGTCTCGATCTTGTTGCGGATGGCCTCGCCGTCGGCGCCATCGGCGAGCTGCACGCCGATGCCGGCCTGGCGGTTGCCCTGCGCACCCAGCGGGGTAACCCAGACCACCTTGCCGGCTACCGGCAGGCGCTCGCTGGAGTCCGGCAGGGTCAGCAGCAGGAACACCTCGTCGCCGAGGAAGTAACGTTTGGGTGTCGGCACGAAGACGCCACCGTTCTTCACGAACGGCATGTAGGCGCCGTACAGCGCTGCCTTGTCCTTTACCGCCAGCGAAAGGATGCCCTGGCGGGCGTTCGTCGCACTCATCGAATAGTCCCCTTGGATTGCACTTGGTTGGCCGCGCCCCATGCCAGCAGCAGCTCCACCACGGCCAGGTCGGCACGGATGGTGGTGCGCAGCAGGTCGCGGGTGCGATTGGCGGCATCAAACCAGGCGGCCAGCTTGTTCAATCGGGCCGGATCGGTCAAGCCGTCGGCCGCTTTCTTCAGTGCCAGGTCGGCCGCATGGCGCAGGCGCAGGTCGGCGTTGTCGTCGCCGGTCCAGCGCTGGGCCAGCTCGACGCTGCCCAGCTTGCCGGCCAGCAGCTGCTCCAGCTCGCTGGCAACCTGCCGGCGCAGGGCCATGCCCTCGCCCTGCAGCCACTGGTCGGCCAATGCCGGGTGGCCGCGGGTGGCGTCCAGCGCTTCACGCGCCACGCCTTCGGTATAGCCGCGCGACTGCAGCCAGGCCATGGCTTCCTCACGCGGCGGCATGCGGAACTCCAGGCGCTGGCAACGGCTGCGGATGGTCTGCGGCAGGCGCGCCGGGTCGGCGCTCAGCAGCCACAGGTAGCGGCCCGGCGACGGCTCTTCCAGCGTCTTCAGCAAGGCATTGCAGGCAGCGCGGTTGATGGCGTCAGCCGGATCGACGATGACCACCTGGGCCACGCCATAATGCGGGGTGAGTGCCAGCTTCTGCGAGATATCACGCACCTGCTCGATGACGATCTCGGTGCGCAGCTTGTCGCCGGTCTTGTTGGGGATGAAGCTGGTGAACTGCAGGTCCGGGTGGGTGCCGGCGGCGATCAACTGGGCGTTGCGCTGGCGTGCCGCCGCGTCCTCACCGTGGTTGAGCACATGCGCGGCCAGCCGCATCGCCACCACGCGTTTACCCATGCCAGCCGGGCCGCACAGCAACAAGCCATGGCCTAGCCGACCCACGTCCAGCGCAGCCACGGTCTGGTCATAGACACGCTGCTGCCAAGGGGCGAGTGCTCCGCTCATCGGGACATCCTGTACATCATTCGGGTCATGCCGCTCATTGCGCCGCCGCCTCGCTGCGCTTGGCGCGCAGGCGCTTCAGGTACTCAGCGACGGCGCTGTTGTGATCGGTGTAGGACGCGGAGAACACATGCGCGCCGCTGCCATCGCCGACCGCGACGAAGTACAGCGCATCGCCCGGTGCCGGCTTGGCGGCGGCATGCAGCGCGTCGCGACCCGGCATGGCGATCGGCGTCGGCGTGAGGCCCGCGCGGGTATAGGTGTTGTACGGCGTGTCGGTGGTCAGGTGCACCTTGCGGATATTGCCGTCGTAGGCGCTGCCGATGCCGTAGATCACGGTCGGGTCGGTCTGCAGGCGCATGCCGATCTTCAGGCGGCGTGCGAACACACCGGCAATCTGCGGGCGCTCACTGGCCAGGCCGGTTTCCTTCTCGATGATGGAGGCCAGGATCAGCAGTTCGTAAGGCGATTTCAGCGGCAGGTCGTCGCTGCGCTCGGCCCAGGCGGCATCCAGTTCCTTTTCCATCGCGGCATGGGCGCGCTTGAGCACGTCCACGTCACTGTCGCCACGCTGGTAGATGTAGGTTTCCGGCAGGAACCGGCCTTCCGGGTGCTGGTCGGCGAAGCCGATCTTGGCCATCAGCTCGGTGTCGGACAGCTCGGTGGTTTCGTGCTGCAGCGGCTGTGCACGCGCCAGGGCGGCACGCAGCTGGCGGATGTTCCAGCCTTCGACGATGGTCACGCGGTATTGCAGCACCTTGCCCTGGCGCATGTTCAGCAGCAGCTGGCGCGGCGTGAGTGTCGGGTCGAGGGCGTATTCGCCGATCTTCAGCTTGCCGGCGGCATCGAGCTGGCGGGCCAGCAGCTGCCATTGCAGGTCGTCGCCTTCGTCGACACCGGCCGCGCGCAGCTTGCGCAGCACGCTGTTGAGCGAATCACCGGAGGCGATGCTGACGCTCTGCTCGGACGGGGTCAGCGGCGCACCGGCAAAGCTGCCCTGCCGCTGCCACAACCAGGCCGCACCTGCGCCTGCCAAGGCGACCAGCAGCAACAACACCGCCAGCACCAACAGACATCCGCGCTTGGCACCCGCCATGGTCACCCCGTCTTCAAATAGTGGATGCGCAGGATACCGCGCTGGCGGCAACGCCAGCCAAAACGGCGTTCATCATTGTGGATCGAGCGCACGCAACAGCCCGCGCGCCTTGGCCCGCGTTTCGTCCAGTTCCTTGTCGGCCAGCGAATCCACCACGATGCCGGCGCCGGTGCGGAAGCTGGCGGTGCTGCCCTGCACTTCCGCGGTGCGGATCAGGATGTTCAGGTCCATGTCGCCATCGCGGTTCAGCCAGCCGAAGGCGCCGGTATAGGCACCACGGGCGGTCTGCTCCAGCTCGGCGATGATCTCCATGCAGCGCACCTTGGGGCAGCCGGTGATGGTGCCGCCGGGGAACGTGGCGGCGATCACTTCGCCCGGGGTCACGTCCGGGCGCAGACGCGCGCGCACGTTGCTGACGATGTGGTGCACGTGGGCGTAGCTCTCCACGATCATCAGTTCATCGACCTCGACGCTGCCGGGTGCGGCGATGCGGCCGAGGTCGTTGCGCTCCAGGTCGATCAGCATCACGTGCTCGGCACGTTCCTTGGGATGGCCAACCAGCTCCTGGATGCGGGCGGCATCGTCGTCGCCTGCAAAGCGCGGGCGGGTGCCGGCGATCGGACGCGTCTGCACCACATCGCCGCTGACCGAGACCAGGCGCTCCGGCGAGGAGCTGACCACGGCGCGGCCGGCAGCCGTGAACAGGCCAGCGAACGGTGCGGGGTTTGCGGTGCGCAGGCGCGCGTACAGTGCTTCGGGCGCAAGTGGCGCGTCGAACTGCGCCTGCCAGCGGCGCGACAGGTTGACCTGGAAGACGTCGCCGGCATGCAGGTAGTCGATGACCTTGTGCACGCCGTCGGTGAAGCGCTCACCTGCGTCTTCGTTGATCGCGCTGGGGCCATTCCAGTGCGGCAGGGCTGGCAGCTGCGCGGCTTCGGCTTGATCGTGCTGGAGCTGGCTGAGCAGCTCTGCTGCGTCGTCTTCGGCGATGGCGATGCAGCGGCCGCTGTCGCGCTCGCGCAGGACCGCTGCTGGGCAGCGTAGTGCGATCGCGGTTGGCAGGCCGTCGCTGCGCTGTGGCAGCTGCAGGATGGGTTCGATCTGTTGTGCGAGTTCGTAGTCGAGCAGCAGTGCCCAGCCGCCGCGGAACGGAATGTCCGCTTCCATAGCGTTGCGGGCTTGGCGCAGGGATTGCCAGTCGCGGTCGAGGGCGGAAAGGAAGTCGCCTTCGACTGGGGCGCCGCCTTCGCGCTGCAGGCTGCCGTCGGGGTTGAGCAGGAGTTGGCTGCCGTTGGCGATCAGCAACATGTCCCACTGGCCGAGCTTGCCAGCAGCGGTGGATTCAAGCAGGACCGGATAGCGATGCGGTGCGAGCCGATGCAGCGCCAGCAGGTCGGTGTCGGCGTGCAGGGGGAGGATGTGCATCGTGGGCCCAAAATGTCAGAAATGCAGGCTGTTCCCTTCTCCCGCCTGCGGGAGAAGGTGCCCGAAGGGCGGATGAGGGGAGCTTTTAAAGCTCTTAAAGCTTTTGGAGCTTTAAAGCTGCCCTCACCCCAACCCCTCTCCCGCTTGCGGGAGAGGGGCTTTGAGCAAAGCTTTGAGCAAAGCAACAGCCAAAAGCTTCAAGCAAAGCGACAAGCGCAAGCCTCAAGCAAAGCCCCAAAACCGCGTTAGATCCGCTTGAACACCAGCGTGCCGTTGGTGCCGCCGAAGCCGAAGCCGTTCGACATCACCACGTCGACGTCGGCCTTGCGGGCCACGTTCGGCACGTAGTCCAGGTCGCAGCCTTCGCTCGGGTTTTCCAGGTTGATCGTCGGCGGGATGATGCCGGTGTTCAGCGCCATCACCGAGAAGATCGCTTCCACGCCGCCCGCTGCACCCAGCAGGTGGCCGGTCATCGACTTGGTCGAGCTGACCAGCATCTTGTAGGCGTGCTCGCCGAAGGCAGTCTTCATCGCCATGGTCTCGCCCAGGTCGCCCAGCGGCGTGGAGGTGCCGTGTGCATTGAGGTAGCCCACCTGCTCCGGGGTGACGCCTGCGTCCTTCATGGCCGCGACCATGCAGCGGGCGGCGCCTTCGCCATTCTCGCTCGGTGCGGTCATGTGGTACGCGTCGGAGCTTGCGCCGAAGCCGGCCAGCTCGCAGTAGATCTTGGCGCCACGCGCCTTGGCGTGCTCGTACTCTTCCAAAATCAGGATGCCGGCACCGTCGCCCAGCACGAAGCCGTCACGGCCCTGGTCCCAGGGACGCGAGGCCTTCTCAGGCGCGTCGTTGCGGGTGGACATGGCCTTCATCGCGCAGAAGCCGCCCAGTGCAGTCGGCGAGGAGCCACGCTCGGCGCCACCGGCGACCATCACGTCGGCATCGCCGTACTGGATCATGCGCATCGCCGTACCGATGGAATGGTTGGACGTGGCGCAGGCGGAAACGGCCGAGAACGACGGGCCCTTCAGCCCGGCGATGATGCTCAGCTGGCCCGGCAACATGTTGATGATGGTCTTGGGCACGTAGAACGGCGAGATCTTCTTGCCTTCGTGGAACTCGATGGTCTGCTCTTCGATGCCGAGCAGGCCGCCGATGCCGGCACCGACGATGGCGCCAATGCGCTCAGCGTTGGCGTCGGTGATTTCCAGGCCGGAGTCGTGCAGCGCCATGAAGGCGGCACCCAGGCCGTAATGGATGAACGGGTCCATCTTCTTGGCATCCTTGCCGGTGACCCGATACTTGCCGAACTGCGGGTTGTCGGCGGTGATGTCGAAATCCCTGACCTCACCTGCAATTTTGGTGGTGAAACGTTCCAGATAGTTATCTGCAACATTCGTCAGCGGGCCGATGCCCGAACGGCCGTTGATGATGCCTTCCCAGCTGCTGGCCAGATCATTGCCCAGCGGCGACACCATGCCCATGCCGGTAACAACTACGCGACGACTCATTGCGGATTCTCCTGGCCCCGCACGCGGGGAGATTCAAGCTTAAAAGCACGGGGCCGCATCAGCGGCCCCATGGGTTTGCAACGCGGCAGACAGGCTTGCCGACCGCGCCTTGTCAGACCTGGATCAGGCCTTGACGTGTGCCTTGACGTAGTCGATGGCAGCCTGGACGGTGCCGATCTTCTCAGCTTCTTCGTCCGGGATTTCGCACTCGAACTCTTCTTCCAGCGCCATCACCAGCTCGACGGTGTCCAGCGAGTCTGCGCCCAGGTCATCGACGAACGATGCGCTGGTGGTGACTTCTTCTTCCTTGACGCCAAGCTGCTCAACAACAATCTTCTTGACGCGTTCTTCGATGGTGCTCATTAGGATATCGCTCCAGATGGAGTAGTGGTTCAAAAGACGCCAGCCCCCAGGGCTGGCCGTGGGATAGTGTAGTGGAAACCGTAGCGGCGGTGTTTCTGAACAAAAAAGCCGCGACAATCAACCACTTGGGTGCATTCCCTGCACACCACGCTTACGGCATGTACAAACCGCCGTTCACGTGAAGGGTTTCGCCGGTGATGTAACTGGCCGACGGACCGGCCAGGAACGCCACCGCCTTGGCGATGTCTGCGGGCTCGCCGAGGCGGCCCAGCGCGACCTGGCCGAGCATCGCCGACTTGGCGTCCTCAGGCAGATCCTTGGTCATGTCCGTGTCGATGAAGCCCGGTGCGACCACGTTGACGGTCACGCCGCGGCTGCCGATTTCCTTGGCCAACGACTTGGAGAAGGCAATGATGCCAGCCTTGGCGGCGGCATAGTTGGCCTGGCCGGCATTGCCGGTGACGCCGATGACCGAAGCGATGTTGATGATGCGGCCCTTGCGCGCCTTCATCATGCCGCGCATCACCGCCTTGGAGGTGCGGTAAACGCTGGTCAGGTTGGTGTCGAGGATGGCCTGCCAGTCCTCGTCCTTCATGCGCATCAGCAGGTTGTCGCGGGTGATGCCGGCGTTGTTGACCAGGATGCTGATGGCGCCGAATTCCTTGCTCACCGCGTCGATCAGCGCATCCACCGCGCCCGGCTCGGTCACGTTCAGTGCGCGGCCGTGGCCACCAACTGCGGCCAGACGCGTACCGATGGCGGCGGCGCCGTTGTCGGTGGTGGCGGTGCCGATGACGGTCGCGCCCAGCGCGGCCAGTTCGTCGGCAATGGCAGCACCGATACCGCGGCTTGCGCCGGTGACCAGCGCGATTTCACCCTGCAATGGCTTGCTCATATCTGTTCCTTGTATGCATGGCACCGCGCACGCGCAGCACCCATCATGACCGTGCGCAGGCTGCGCCCGCGCGGCGATCGCTTGCTCAGTTGGCCCACTCTTCCAGCGCACCGGCAAAGTCTGCCGGGGTGGCGAGCGAACGCCCTTCGATGTTCTTGTCGATGCGCTTGACCAGACCGGTCAGCACCTTGCCAGGGCCGCATTCGGCCACGCGGCTGACGCCGCGTGCGGCCAGCGCCTGCACGCAGCCGGTCCACTGCACCGGCTGGTACAGCTGCTGCACCAGCGCCTGACGGATGGCGTCCACGCCGTCATGCACCTGCGCGTCGACGTTCTGCACGACCGGCAAGGCCGGCAGCTGCCACGCCAGACCGTTCATCACAGCTTCCAGACGATTGGCGGCTTCGCGCATCAGCGGCGTGTGCGACGGCACGCTGACGGCCAGCTTCACCGCCTTGCGCACGCCCTTCTCGGCCAGCAGCGCCAAGGCGCGGTCTACTGCAGCAGCGTCGCCGCCGATCACGATCTGACCGGGCGAATTGAAATTGGCGGGGACGACGACCTGGCTGCCAGCAGCCTCGGCGCAGACTTCCAACACCAGTGCGTCTTCGGCGCCGAGTACGGCAGCCATCGCGCCAACACCGGTCGGGGCAGCGTCCTGCATCAGCTGGCCACGCAGGCGCACCAGATGTGCGCCGTCGTGCAGCGTAAGCGCGCCAGCGGCGACCAGCGCGGTGTATTCGCCAAGGCTGTGACCAGCCAGAACCGCCGGTTTTGCGCCGTCCTGTGCATTCCACAGGCGCCATACCGCGATGCTGGCGGCCAGCAGCGCCGGCTGGGTGAATTCAGTGCGATTGAGCTGCTCTTCCGGGCCGCCCTGCGACAACGCCCACAGATCGACGCCCGCACCTTCGGAGGCCTCGGCAAAGGTTTCACGGATCTGCGGATGCAATTCAGCCAGTTCGGCCAACATCCCAATGGATTGCGAGCCCTGGCCGGGGAATACGAAAGCGAGTCGGGAGTCAGTCACGCGGTCTTCTGCTGCTTCAATCGAAGGCCGGAATAATAAGCGCGAAAGCGCCCGCCCGTCTGTACTGGCGCGTATGCAGCGAGGCCCTGTAGTGCCGAACCATGCTCGGCAGGGGCATTACCGGCGAAGCCTCATGCCGAGCATGGTTCGGCACTACAGGTGAAGCCCCAACGACAACGGGCAGCCATTGGCTGCCCGTTCGGTAGACCTGCTTGCGGAGGTGCTTAGTAGCGCAGCAGCGCCGAGCCCCAGGTGAAACCGCCACCGAAGGCCTCCAGCAGCAGCAACTGGCCACGCTCGACGCGACCGGAACGGATCGCTGTATCCAGCGCCAGCGGCACCGAGCCGGACGAGGTATTGCCGTGTTTATCGACGGTGACCACCACGCGATCCATCGGCATTTCCAGGCGTTTGGCCGTGGCTTCGATGATGCGCAGGTTGGCCTGGTGCGGGATCAGCCAATCCAGGTCGGACTTGTCCAGGCCGTTGGCCTGCAGGGTTTCATCAACAACCGAGTCCAGCGCCTTGACGGCGTACTTGAACACGTCGTTGCCCTTCATGTTGATCTTGCCCGGCTTGTCGAAGCCGACCGAGACGCCAACCGGATCCCACAGCAGTTCCTTCTTGCTGCCGTCGGCATGCAGATGGGTGCTGAGAATGCCGGTGTCTTCGTCGGCCTTGAGCACGACAGCACCCGCGCCATCGCCGAACAACACGCAGGTGGTGCGGTCGGTCCAGTCGACGATACGGGTCAGGGTCTCCGCACCGATCACCAGGACATGCTTGGCATCACCGCTGCGAATGAATTTGTCAGCCACGCTCAGGGCGAAAAGGAAGCCCGAACATGCCGCATTGACGTCAAACGCCGCCGAGCCGGTCGCGCCGAGGCGGGCCTGGATCAAGCAAGCGGTAGACGGGAAGATCAGATCCGGCGTGGTGGTACCCACGATGATCATGTCCAGCTGCGAGGCCTCAATGCCGGCAGCTTCCAGCGCGCGCGTGGCGGCGTGGTAGCCCAGGTCACTGGTGGTCTCGTCGTCGGCAGCGATGTGCCGCTCACGGATACCCGTGCGCGACTCGATCCACTCGTTGGTCGTCTCGACGATCTTGGTCAGATCATCGTTGGTCAACACTTTCTCGGGCAAATAACTACCAGTGCCCGCGATCCTCGAGTAGATCCGCTTGCTCATGCTGTTTCCTATTGCGCGAAGCCGCCCGTAGGCGGCCCCGGAAGAATCGGTGCAACAACCGCCACACTCAGGTGGCGGCAGCCGTCACAAATCAATCTTCTTCGACGACCAGGGTCGACTTGGTCGTGATCACCTTCTTGCCGCGGTAGAAACCGTCAGCAGTGATGTGGTGACGCAGGTGCACTTCACCGGTGGTCGGATCGGTGGACAGCTGCTTTGCGCTCAGGGCGTCGTGGGCACGACGCATGCCGCGGCGGGACGGGGTAACACGGGATTTCTGCACAGCCATGGGATTGCTCCAAACTCGGTTTCGTTTGCTTCGTCGTTTAATTGCACAGGACGCCAGCGTCCAGCACTACTCGCTTTCGCCGCAGCCGCCGACGATTACCGGCCGCAATTATTTCTTCAGCGCCGCCAATGCCGCAAAGGGATTGGCCTTGCTCAACTCTTCTTCGGTCGCGGTGAAGTCACGTTCGACTGCCTCGCTTCCAGGTGCCAGCGCTACCACCGGCACCGCCAACACCAATTCGTCTTCCACCAGGTCCAGCGGACGCAGGCTGCCGTCTTCGGGCACCAGCATCGCTTCGTATTCTTCTGGAAGCGCAGATTCTTCTTCCTCGTCCTTGATCAAGCCCAAGCGCTGCTTGATCGACACCGGCAGCAGGAAACGCTGCATGGTGCGCTGGCAGATCAAGGGCAGCTCGGTATCGATGGTCAGATCGACGTACGACACCTGCAAGATGTTGTCTCGATCGAACTCCAGTGAATACGTGCACTGACCTTCGGTATCGGCAACCAGACCCTGCAAGCGGGTCAATTCGGACAAAGGCACCTGGCCATCAAAGCGCCTGCGCGCAATGACCATCCGCCAAGCATCCAGCAATTCGGGTACGTTCGCGGACATAAGCTGCAGAATGTTAAGGAGTAGCCGCGCCGCTGTCAAATCCATAGCGGCGGAAACATTGTCAGACCGGCGGCGGCGCAGCAGACTGGCCGTCCCGAGCTGCGTATTTTTACACATGAAGCCCCTGATTCTCGCCTCCACGTCCAGATATCGCGCTGAATTGCTTAACCGGCTCAGGATTTCGTTCAGTTCAGCGGCCCCGGATGTGGACGAAGCCGCGCTCCCCGGCGAGTCGCCGGCAGCCCAAGCGCAGCGCCTTGCCGCCGCCAAGGCCGCCGCGGTTGCCCGCCAGCAGCCCGGCAGCTGGGCGATCGGCTCGGACCAGGTCGCCGAGCTGAACGGGCAGCCTTTGGGCAAACCAGGCACCCGCGAGGCGGCGTGTGCACAGCTGGTGGCGATGTCCGGCCATGAGGTGCTGTTCCACACGGCGGTCTGCCTAAGTGATGGCAACACGCAATATCAGGCTAGCGATCTCACCCGCGTGCGCTTCAGGACCCTGCAGGCGGCCGAGATCGAGCGCTACATCGACGCCGAACAGCCCCTGGACTGCGCCGGCAGCTTCAAATGCGAAGGCCTGGGTATCACTTTGTTCGACGCCATCGAGAACTGCGACCCTACGGCGTTGATTGGCTTGCCGCTGATAAAGACCGCACAACTGCTGCGCCAGGCGGGTTACCAATTGCCCTAGCCTGCCGCACTGCCGTAGCCCGGGTATGCGCAGCGCACCCGGGAACCAGTATCCAACGGCCTTTCAGCGTTTCCACCAAATGCCCCGTGTGCGCTACTGGCCGCCCACACCCTGCGCGTGCCGCGGATAGACGCTACTGAACCTCGAACGGCTGTTCGGCCCAGCTTTCTACACTGCCATCATTGCCATGCAGGCGCAGGCCCAGCCAATGCGTGCCGGGCTTCAGGCCGGAGGTATCCAGCGTTGCATCAAAACCGGTGTTTGGATGCTGCGGATCGGTGGAAATCTTCCAGAACGGGCGCACGTCATAGGCACGCCCATAGACAGCATCACCAACGCTACGCCCATCCAGCAGCATCTCAACCCGCGACAATCCCACGCCATCCTTGAAGGCCCAGCCACTGACTTTCAGCGCACCATCCACGGCCTGACCAGCCAGCGGGGTTTCCACCCATGCCATCGCCGGCGTCACGCACGGTCCCTGTTGCTTCTGGGCTGACAAGCGGAACAACAGAAAACGTTGGAACCCATGATCAAGCGAGACCACCTTCGGCGGTGGCAACGGCCCCACCAGCTCGCAGACCCTGTGGTAACGCTCCAGCAGATCACGGTAACGCTGGTCGCCCGGCGCAAGTACCAGCAGCACCGGCGTCGAGCGATTGCCGTCACTGATCAAATTCCAGAGCGCCAACTGCGCGGTGCGCCCATGCCTATCATTGAGTTCATGCGGCAGCACCTTGATCGAAGCATCATTGAGACGGAAACCCAACTCCGCACCAACCTTGAAACTGTCTGCCAGCACCTGGGTGTCTTCCGGCATCTGCGAGAGCTCCTCACGCACCCCCTCGGACAGCTGCTGCCACCCCGCAAAATTGCGCGGGTAGTACTTGCTGCCCGCCAAATGCTCACGCAAGCCAGGTGATGCGGCAACCAGGTAATAACTCATCGCCAGCAGCAGACCCAGCGAGGTGAGCCCCCACAATGCGCGCCGCCAAGGACGCGACCAGTGCGTGAGCAGCGCAGGCACACAGACCAGCAAGGCCAGATAGCCTGGCAGCGGCCAATGGAAGCTGACCCGTTCCACATCGGTGAAGAACCCCAACGCGAAGATCAGCAAGGTCGAGGTAGCACCGACCAAGGCGAAGTAGCGCCATTGCAGGTGGTGGAATCCACCTTGCACATTGCGCAGCCCCCTGCCAGCCACCACCGCCATCGCCGCGAACAACAGTGGCGTCACCAACAGCGGCTGGATCACCAGGAACAACAGCCCTTCAGGCTGGAACGCCCACGGATGGCGCTCGATCACCTGGAACTTGAGCCCAGCATCCTGGTTGTCCAGATTCCATGCCATCAGCGGCGCCCATGCCGCCAAACCCACCGACAGCGCGATCCACACCCGCGGATCTCGCAAGGCCTTGCGCCCCTCCGGCAACAGCACCAGCGCAATGAAGCCAACAATGATCACACCGATGAAGCGATAGTGACTGAGCGCGCCAATCAACAGGCCACAGGCCAGCAACAAGGCACTGCCAGCACCCACGCCACGCAGCAGGCGCGCTCCGGCATCCAGACATAGCAGGGCGGCAATCGCCATCGGCACATCCGGCACCGCCAGGATGCCCAGCGTCGCCGACAATGGCATCAACAAGGCCAGTGAGCCTGCACGCCAGCCCATGCGCACGCCGAACCAGCGGGTGCAGATACCGGCAACCATCCACGGCAGCATTGCGCCCATGATCAGGAATGGCAGACGCACACCCAGTCGGTGATCGCCGAAAACCTCGACACCGAGCCGCGTCAGCCAAGCGGTCAGCCCGGGCAGGTCCGAATAGGCCGCAGCCAGATGCTGGCCTTCCTGCCAATAGAACGCCTCGTCCACGAACAGCGTCAATTGCGAGGCCAACAGCACCTTGGCTGTGGTGACCAGCACCCACAACACAAGGAACGTTACGTATGCGCGTTGCTCACCCCTGTTTGGCACGTACACTTCCTTCAGCCCAAGTATCGAGACGACCATGACGATGGCGCCGCCCGGAATGCTAACCGAAGTAACACTACAGTCCCTATCGGCAGCACAACAGCAGGTCAACTCCCTCTTGCTCGGCAAGGCGCAGGAAGTGCGGATGGCCTTTGTCGCGCTGCTGTCCGGAGGACATCTGCTGATCGAGGACCTGCCCGGGCTCGGCAAGACCACCCTGGCCCATGCGATGGCCTCCAGCCTCGGCCTGCAGTTCCAGCGCGTGCAGTTCACCTCCGATCTGCTGCCCGCCGATGTGCTCGGCATCTCGGTTTACGAAGCGCATAGCCGCAGCTTCCAGTTCCATCCCGGCCCGGTGTTCTGCAACCTGTTGCTGGCTGATGAAATCAACCGCGCGCCGCCACGCACGCAGAGCGCCCTGCTCGAAGCGATGGCCGAGCAGCAGGTGACACTGGACGGCGTGACCCACCGGCTACCGGATCCTTTCTTCGTGATTGCCACGCAGAATCCGGTGGACATGTCCGGCACCTTCCCGCTGCCAGACTCGCAGCTGGATCGCTTCCTGCTGCGCCTGACCCTGGGCTATCCCAATGCCGATGCCGAACGCGCGCTACTGGCCGGCGAAGACCGCCGCGAGCTTATCGCGCGGGTTACGCCCTGCCTGTCAGAGCAGGACATCCGCATGTTGCGCGACGCCGTCGGCCAGGTGCATGCCAGTGAGGCATTGATTGACTACGTGCAGGCCTTGATCACCCGCAGCCGCCAGCACCCGGGCGTACGCGTCGGCCTGTCGCCGCGCGCAGGCATTGCCTTGTTGCGCGCAGCGAAGGCACACGCGCTGCTGCTTGGCCGCCAGCATGTGATTCCGGAAGACGTGCAAGCCTTGTTCATCGCCGTCGCCGGGCACCGCCTGGTCGCGGAAGCGGAGGCCTCCTCCGGTCCAACGCTGGCGCGCGCCATCCTGCACAGCGTGCAGGTGGACTGAAGTGCTGGCAGCACTGCGACAACGCCTGCAATCCCTGCAGTTCCTGGCTCGCCCACGGCAACCGGAACAACTGCCGATGCAGTTGGACAGACGCCGCATCTACGTGCTGCCGACCGGCTTCGGCCTGTTCCTGAGCGCCTTGCTCGCGGTGATGCTGCTCGGCGCCTTGAACTACAACAACAATCCGGCACTGCTGTTGGCACTGGTGTTGGGCGCAACCGCGCTGGCCAGCACCGTGCAGGCGCACCTGCAGCTGTCGGGCCTGCGCCTGCAAGCCGTTTCCGCCGACCCGGTAGCCGCTGGCAATCCAATACGCCTGCGCCTGGCACTCGCGCGCGGCGACCGGCGCCGGCGCCGCGCCCTGCAACTGGACTACCCGGAAGCCAAGACCCACCTCAACCTGGAGCAGGACAGCCAAGCCGAAGCCGACCTCTGGCTACCCACCCAGCAACGCGGATGGCTGGATCTGTCCCGCATCCGGGTTACTACCTCCCAGCCACTGGGTCTGGTCCGCGCCTGGGCGTGGTTCTGGCCGGACTCCGCGCTACTGGTTTATCCCGCCCCGGAAACCAATGCGCCGCCGCTGCCCGATGCGGGCAGCGCATCCCCCCGCACCCGCGTACACCCGCACGGTGAAGAACTGCAGCAGATGCGTCCCTACCGCAGCGGCGACGCACGCCGCAGCATCGCCTGGAAGCACTCGGCACGGCGCGACGAACTGCTGGTACGCGAGTACGAGCGCCCCTACGGCGCCGAGCTGGTGCTGGACTGGCAGCACCTGCTGGCCCTGCCCCATGAGCGCCGCATTTCCCGGCTCGCACGGTGGGTGGATGAGGCCGAGCGCGAAGGCCGCAGCTATCAACTGCGCCTGCCCGGTCAACCTGCATTGGGGCCAGCCAGCGGCGACGCCCATCGCCACCTGTGCCTGCGCGCATTGGCGCTGCTACCCAACGCATGAAGACGCCCTCACCCGCCATAAGCACCAGCAGCCGCCTCTGGATCAATCTGGTCACGGCCCTATCACTGCTGCCCTTGCTGCTGCAGTTGCCGGGCGTGCTGGCGGCGGTGTTCGGAATCACCACCTTGCTGGTAGCGCTGTGGTCGTGGCGGCGGGCCATGCCCTTGCTGCTGCGCCTGCTACTGATCGGTGTGATGCTTGCCTGCATCTACTGGCAGATGGGCGCCAACCCCGGCCGCGACAGCGGCTGCGCCCTGCTCGCGGCGATGCTGGCGATCAAATCCAGCGAGCTGCGCACGCTGCGTGATGCGCGCAGCCTGATTGGCTTCAGTCTGTTTGCGCCATTCGCCGCCTTCCTGCTCGACCAGGGGCCAAGCACCCTGCTGCTGTCAGCCACCGCCGTGGTAGCCGCCCTACTCGCGCTGCAACGTCTGGCCGATGAAGAAGTGGGTATCGCCCACCTGCCACCGCGCGCGCAGCTGCGCACAGTTGGCGGGCTGATGTTGCTGGCGCTGCCCTTGGCCTTGTCAGCCTTCTGGCTGGTTCCGCGCCTGTCGACGCCGCTATGGGGCACACCGGATCGGACAGTGTCACGCCCTGGCCTATCCGACAACATGCAACCCGGCGCAATGGGCGACTTGTTGGCAGATGACAGTCCAGCGTTGCGGGTCGAGTTCTTCGGCCCGGTACCGGCGCAGGACCAACGCTATTGGCGCGGCCCCGTACTGACCCGCTTTGATGGGCGGCGCTGGTCGCGGGTACAAAGTCAGCGTGCTGCACCGCCACCGCGTGTCAGCAACGCCGCGCTGCGCTGGGACTACCAGATCGAATACGAGCCCACCGACCAGCGCGAACTGGTCGCGCTCGATCTGCCCCTGCAGGCCCCCGCAGGCAGCCAGCTGGATGCCGACTACAGCCTGACCACAGCGCAACCACTTGCCGCACTGACCCGCTGGCGCATGCAGTCCAGCCCCGCTCAAGCGTTCCAGGCCGAACTGCCGGCACGCCTGCGCCGGCAGGCCCTGCAACTGCCGGAGGACTTCAATCCGCGCACCCTGGCACTGGCCCGACAATGGCGCAGCCAAGCCGGCAGCGATGACGCAGCCTTGGTGCAGCGCAGCCTCGACTGGATCCATCGCGAGTTCGCCTACACCTTGAACACGCCACTACCCGGCCGCCACTCCGTCGACGAATTCCTGTTCGACCAGAAGGCCGGTTACTGCGAGCACTTCAGTGCGGCATTCGTGGTCTTGATGCGTGGCGCAGGCATTCCAGCGCGGGTTGTCACCGGCTATGCCGGCGGCGTGCGCAACCGCTTCGGCAATTATTGGGTGGTGCGACGTCTTGACGCACATGCCTGGGCCGAAGTCTGGTTGCCGCAGCGCGGCTGGGTTCGGGTTGACCCCACGGCCGCAGTGGCCCCGGAACGCATCTACGACACGATCGAAGACCGCATCGGGGACGGCGAAACCCGTGGCTTGGACCTGAGCGGCCGTTGGAGCAGCCTGCTGCAGTACAGCGATTTCCTCCGCCGTGGCTGGAATACTGCCGTGCTGTCCTTCGATGCCGAACGTCAGCAGCGCCTGCTCAGCGGTTTCGGCATCAAGCAATTGAGTCCCTCGCAACTGGTTGCCTTGTTTGCCGGCTTTGCTGTTCTTGCCCTGGGCTTGATGGCCTGGTTGCTGGCCCGTGGCGAGCGCCAGCGCGACCCACTGCTGCGCGCCTGGCACCGCATGGACCGCCGCTACCAACGTCTGGGCCTTGGCCGCGAGCCCTTCGAGACCGCCAGCGACTGGGCCAGCCGGGTCGACCGTGCCCGACCCGGCAGCGATCTGCTGACGCTCAGCCAGCGTTTCACTCAGGCGCGCTACGCTGGCGCTCGATCGGATGTCGTTTCATTATTGGCGGACCTGCACAGGCACCGCCCGAAACCCGGAGTACGAACATGAAGACCCGCATCCTCCTCGTTGCCGCCGCCAGTCTGGTGCTGGCTGCCTGTGCCACGGCGCCCAAGCCGCTACAGGGACAGTTCACCCCCGTTTCGCCGCGTGACGCGGTGGCGCAGAAGCAGACCGGCGCACCGGTACGCTGGGGTGGCCGCATCATCGAAACCATCCCGGGCCAGGGCGAAACCTGCTTCCAGATGCTGGCCCGTCCGCTCAATGCCAGCGGCCGCCCGAGCACCACGTCCAGCGATGCCAGCGATGGTCGCTTCCTGGCCTGCCGCAGCGGCTTCTATGATCCGGCGGTGTTCGAGCCGGGCCGCGATGTTACCTTCATCGGCCGCATCGATGGCTACCAGAGCACCAAGATCGGCGAATACGACTACCCGCTGCCCAAGCTTTCCGCCGACGTGGTCTACCTGTGGCCGGTACAGCGTGAAGTGGAAGTAGTACCCGCCTACCCGTACGGCCCATGGGGTCCGGGTTGGGGCCCCGGCTGGGGCTGGGGTTACCGCGGTTGGTGGTAACGAACTGAAAACGCCGCCCAGGGGGGGGGTTTTTTTTTTGGTGGTGGGGTTTTTTGGGGGGGGGGGCTTCGGCCGCCAAGCCACAGATCCATCAAACACAGCAAGGCAAAGGCAAAGGCAAAACCAACCCCTCCCCCCCCCTTGCCTACAGCAAAGGGAGGGAGCACAGCCGCCCCGCTTTTTCTCTTTGTGGGAGCCGCGCAAGCCGCGAAGCTGGATATCCATCCGCCGCGAACTACATCCCGCAATCAACAGCGGCTCTACCGAGCTGAAGGGATCGGCCGTTGTTTTGTTGTTGTCAGCTTCGCGGCTTACGCCGCTCCCACAATCAACACAACAACTTCAAATCACGCGCCGAAATGCCCCAAGGGCGCACCTGCCAGCAGATGCAGGTGGATGTGGAACACGGTCTGCCCGGCATCTTCGCGGCAGTTCATCACGATGCGGTAGCCGTTCTCGGCGAAGCCTTCCTGGCGCGCGTACGCCGCCGCTGCCAAGGCCAGCTTGCCGATCAGATGCGCCTGCGTCGGCTGCAGGTCATCCAGGGTCGGGATGACCTCGTTCTTCGGGATGAAAAGCACATGCACCGGCGCCTGCGGGGCGATGTCCTTGAAGCCCAGTACTTCATCGTCTTCGTAGACGATTGCGGCGGGAATTTCGCGGCGGATGATCTTGCCGAAAATGGTGTCGGTCATGTGGGAGCTCGCTGCAGTAAACGACCTACAGCTTACAACCCCGGCGCGGCTTATTCGCCGACTTCGCTGCGGCTGCCGAAGGCGTGCGACAAGGTGCCGCGATCCACGTATTCCAACTCGCCCCCCAAAGGCAGGCCCTGTGCAAGCCGGCTTGGACGTACCTTGTTGCGACGTGCCAGCTGCGCCAGGTAATGCGCGGTGGCCTCGCCTTCAACGGTGGAGTTGGTGGCGATGATCAACTCAGTGACTTCACCCTGCGCCAAACGTGTTTCCAGCTGATCCAGGCCCAACTCGCGCGGGCCGATGCCGTCCAGCGGCGACAAGCGCCCCTGCAGCACGTAATACACGCCGCGGTAGCTGGTGGCGTGCTCGATCGCCAGCCTATCGGCCGGTGATTCGATCACGCACAGCATCTGCCGCTCGCGGCTGCTGCTGGCGCAGACCGGGCACAGTTCGGTTTCGCTGAAATCGCGGCATTGCTTGCAGTGGCCGATCTTCTCGATGGCCTCAGCCAGCACTTCCGACAAACGCTGGCCACCGTCACGGGCACGCTCAAGCACGTGGTAGGCCATGCGCTGGGCCGTCTTCTGGCCAACGCCGGGCAGCACGCGGAAGGCTTCGATCAGTTGTTCCAGCAGCGGCAGGCTCATCGCAACGGTCTCATCACAGCAGGCGTATCGCTAAAACAAGCGCGCGAAGCCCGGAGGCTTCGCGGCGCGGGGACGTGCATGCGCCGGACCAGCCGGCGCGGGCCACATCAGAACGGCAGCTTCATGCCTGGCGGCAGCTTCATGCCGGCGGTGGCCGAGCCCATGCGGCTCTGCGATTCGGCATCGATCTTGTTGGCAGCGTCGTTGAACGCGGCTGCAATCAGGTCTTCAGCCATTTCCGGATCGCTCAGCACCGACGGATCGATGCGCACCTTGCGGCACTCCTTGGTGCCACTCAGGGTCACGCTGACCATGCCGCCGCCGGCGCTGCCGGTGACTTCCAACTTGGCGATTTCTTCCTGGGCCTTCTGCAGGTTTTCCTGCATTTTCTGGGCCTGCTGCATCATTTGGGCGATATTGCCGCGCATGGTTCGTTACTCTTTGAAAGGACGGATGGAATCGGCCACGACCCGTGCACCCTGCTGTAGCAGCTGCTGCACCTGGGGGTCGGCCATGAACACGGCTTCGGCCGCGGATTGCTGTTCACCGCGCTGACGATCTGCGCGCTGGTGCAAGGTTTCAGCCTGGGCGTTGCCGGTCTCAATAAGGATCTTGGGCGTGCTACCCAAGGCCTGCGACAGCGCCTGCGCCAGAGCATTCAAGGCGCGCTCAGACTGCAGGTATTCAAAGCCCGGCAACAAGGCCAGCCTCAGCACACCGTGCTGGAAGCTGACGAAGGCGGCATTGGCGGCCAGTTCGCGCGACGGACCACTCAGGCCGCTGTCGTCGATCAGGTCCAGCCATTGTTCTGCGTCGTTCAAGCTGCGGCCGCCCTGCGACGGTGCCGGTGCAACTGGTTCAGCGGCTGCCGCTGGTTCGATGGCGATGCCGGTCGGACGCACCGGCTCGGCCTGCTGAACCGACTGCGGCGCAGCGACGGGCGCCGGCTTCGGCGCCTCAACCGGTGTTGCAACCGCCATTTCAATGGCTTCGGGAGCTTCCGGCATGGCCATTTCGGCCGCCATCGCCTCGTCACGCGCATCCGCTTCAGCCGCCTCAACCGCCCATGGCGGCAGATCTTCGTCAGCAGCTACTGGCTTGGCGGATTGAACCGGGGCCTGAGCTGCAACCGGAGCTTGCACCGGCTCAGACGCAGGCGCTACGGGTTCCGGCGCTGGCGCGGCTTGTTGCGGCACGACGGCTGCGGGTTCGGGCACAGGCTCGGGCTTGGGTTCCGGCGCTGGCGCGACTACAGCTGGTGCAGCCTGCGCTGCAACCGGCTTGGCGGTCCGCGCCGACGCTGCGGCAACGGCTGGTGCGGCTTGCGTGTTGCCACCCACGCCTGCGCCAGTTCCGGATGCAGTGCCTTCCGGCGTCGCCGGTACCGCGCCTGCCGGGCGGAACGCCAGCATGCGCAGCACGGTCATTTCAAAGCCCGCACGCGGGCTGGGCGCCAGATGCAGGTCGCGACGACCACCAAGGGCCATCTGGTACCAGAGCTGCACCACTTCCGGGCGCAGGCGCTGGGCAAACGCAACCGCGTCGACGCCCTCGCCCGGCACAACAGTGCCCGGCACCAGCTGCTGCACCTGGATGCGATGCAGGCCTTCGGCCAAAGCGTCCAGCACGCCACTCCAGTCCGGCGAGAACTCGGCCAGCCCGGCAACCACCTGCAGCAGGCGTACACCTTCGCCATCGGCCAGGGCATCGAGCATGGCGCTGACCTGGGTGTGATCGACCGTGCCCAGCATGGTGCGCACCACGTCGTCGCGCAGCGCGCCGCCTGCATAGGCGATGGACTGGTCCAGCAGCGACAAGCCATCACGCAGCGAGCCATCGGCCGCGCGTGCCAACTGCACGATCGCGCTGTCGTCGAACTCGATCTGCTCGGCGGTCATGATCCGGGTCATCTGCCCACGGATCTGCTCCTCATCCAGACGCTTGAGGTTGAACTGCAGGCAGCGGCTGAGCACGGTGACCGGCAGCTTCTGCGGATCGGTGGTGGCCAGCAGGAACTTCACGTGCTCCGGCGGCTCTTCCAGCGTCTTCAGCAGCGCATTGAACGCCGCCTTGGAGAGCATGTGCACTTCGTCGATCAGGTAGACCTTGTACTGCCCACGCGAGGGCATGTACTGGGCGTTCTCGATCACCTCACGGACGTCGTCGACGCCGGTATTGGAGGCGGCATCGATTTCCAGCAGGTCGATGTAGCGGCCGGCATCGATGTCCAGGCAGGCCCGGCACTGACCGCAGGGGTCGGCGCTGGTGCCGTTCTCGCAGTTCAGCGATTTGGCGAAGATGCGGGCAATGGTGGTCTTGCCGACCCCCCGGGTGCCGGTGAACAGAAAGGCGTGGTGGACGCGGCCACTGTCGAGCGCATTGCTGAGCGCGCGGACCACGTGTTCCTGGCCCACCAACTCGGCAAAACGCTTCGGACGCCACTTGCGGGCAAGGACGAGATAGGACATCAGGCAACCGTCTTCATCTGAAGCCCCATTGTGCCACGCCCGACCCATCCGCCAGCACCCCGTTCCGGGGGTGCTTGTGAACGGCCGCCAGTCCCTATAGAATCCACGCCCCTGCCGAGGCATTAGCGCGGCAGGATCCGGAGAGGTGTCCGAGTGGTTGAAGGAGCACGCCTGGAAAGTGTGTAAGCGTCTAAACCGCGCTTCGGGGGTTCGAATCCCCCTCTCTCCGCCAGATAAATGAAAAAGCCGTCCCTTGTGGGCGGCTTTTTCATTTATTGGACGGAAAGCATGGGCGATGAGAGCCCCAACGGGTTCGACCTCCGGTGTAGCCGGCGGGACGGCGCAGCCGCTCGAAGGGTGGAGGTGCGAAGCACCGAATCAATCCCCCTCTCTCCGCCAGATTACGCAAACCTCCTGAGCAATCGGTTGTTTTGCACTCTGAGCCGGCCATTGATCGGCACCGGATATCAACCCGGTCAGTTCAAACAAGGCAAACACCGGTAGTGCTGCTCGATATCGGTCACCGCAGGCAAGCACCAACTCAGAGCTTGGCTTGCCTGGGTATACAGCACCCGCACCCTTCACAATCCAAGCAACAGCAATCCGTCAATGCATCGTCCTATTTATTGGATGGAGGCTCTGTCTTGGCAACAGACGCATACAAAACAGCCTGGTACTCAAGATGAATCAGCGGATAGGGCCGGCCTTGGTCATCAAATGGGGAACGGCCCGTACGCTTGAATCCCAGTTTTTCGTAGAAACCAATCGCTTGAGCATTCTGTTCATTGACGTCGGTAGTCATCCGGGGATGAAGACCCAGACCGTGGCGCACCAGAGCAGCACCAACTCCAGTGCCGCGGCAAGCCGGGTCTACAAACAGCGCCTGCATATGTCCGTTATCAATGAGCATGAAGGCGAGCGGGTAATCGCTTGCGTCCACCGCAAGCAGGAGCACCGCTTGAGGCAGAAAGCCGCAAACCATCTCGTCAATGGCAAGACGATCTTCCGGCGACAGAAAATCATGCGTGGCATCCACCGCTTTCCGCCATATTTCAACCACACGCCCGCCATCTTCAGGTCGCGACTGTCTGATTCTCGTCATTGCGATGACTCTCCTGCGTGGAGTTTGCATACAGCCCCTCGCTTGAGAGGAGCGCATGCGACAGTGGATTTTGATTGAAGGAAACCGACGGAAGAAGCACCGTGACGAAACGTTTGATGTCGAGATTACGAGACTCCTGCATGCACAGCCGCAGCGGTCGCACCAAGGATCAGCAACAAGAAACTTCCCGCCACGGCTGAGGCTGCAAAGGTGTGCCGCGAACTGGCCGGGCCGACCCCATACCAGTGCTCCGACCGGCATGATAGCGTTTCGGCATTAGACCGATCCAAAAGGTGCGGGATGAAGCAGCTTGGTGCGACCCTGTTAGTGCTTGCAGCAACCGTGGCAACCTCCTCGTTGGTAGCGCCTTCAGCGCTGGCGGCCTCGCCCGCCGCCAACGAAGCCGCCTATGCCGCCGTGAACCCCTTCATTGGTACCGGTGGCGAGGGCCACACCTATCCCGGGGCGACTGTCCCTTACGGCATGGTCCAGCTGTCGCCCGATACCCGCATCCAGTCGCGCAAGAACGGTTATGGCTGGGCGGCGGGTTACCGCTATGACGACAGCACCATCGTCGGTTTCTCGCATACGCACTTCTCCGGCACCGGCCATTCGGATCTGGGTGATCTCCTGCTGATGCCGACTACCGGTGAGTTGAAGCTGGAGCGCGGCGATCCGGATCAGCCCTTGAGCGGCTATACCTCGCGCTTCAGTCATGCCAGCGAGACCGCCCAGCCGGGCTATTACGCGGTGACGCTGGAAGACTACAAGGTGCGTGCCGAGCTGACTGCCAGCGCGCGCGTGGGCATGCACCGCTACAGTTTCCCGGCCGGCAAGCCGGCGCATGTCGTGCTGGATCTGCGTACCAGCATGTACGACTACCCGGGCAAGATCCTGTGGTCGCGCTTGCGAGTGCGGGCCGATGGCACGGTCACCGGCTTCCGCGAGACGCGTGGCTGGGCGCCGGGCCGGCAGCTGTATTTCGCTATGCGTTTCTCGCAGCCGCTCAGCGGCCATCAGCTGCACGACACCGAGCAGAATGTCGCCTACAAGGGCTTCCCGCCGCCGGGCGAGAAAGACCCGACGCAGCGCGCGCAGATCGAAGGCCGGCAGCTGGTTGCTGCTTTCGATGTGGTGCCGGAGGCTGGCAAGCCCTTGCTGGTGAAGGTGGCGATCTCGCCGGTCAGCGAGGAAGGTGCGATTGCCAACCTGGATGCGGAAGCGCCGGGTTGGGATTTCGATGGCATGCGCGCTGCCGCCAAGCAGCAGTGGAGCGAGGCGTTGGGCGCAGTCGAAGCGCAGGGCAGCGCGGACGAACGCACCCGCTTCTACACCGCGCTGTATCACACGCTGCTTGGGCCAACCTTGTTCATGGACAGCGATGGTCGTTATCGCGGGCCGGACAACGCGGTGCATCAGGCAAAGGGTTGGACGAACTATTCGACCTTCTCGCTGTGGGACACCTATCGCGCCCTGCACCCGTTGGCCACGCTGGTGCAGCCAGCGCAACGCACCAACGACTTCGTCAACTCGCTGCTGGCCTCACGCCGCGAAAGTCCTTACGGCGTGCTGCCGGTGTGGTCGTTCCACGGCCTGGAGACCTGGTGCATGATCGGTTACCACGCGGTGCCGGTGATCGCCGATGCCTATATGAAGGGCATCCGTGGCTACGACACCGAGGAAGCGCTGCAAGCGATGGTCGCAAGCGCCAACTACGGCCCGTATGACGGCATCGCGCAGTACCGCGAGCTCGGCTATGTGCCGATCGATGAGGAAGGCGAAGCAGCCAGCAAGACGCTGGAATATGCCTATGACGACTGGACCATCGCGCAGGTGGCGAAAGACATGGGCAAGACCGAGGTCGCGAGCGAGTTCAACAAGCGTGCGGCGAACTGGAAGCATGCCTTCGACCCCGGCACCGGCTTCATGCGCGCGCGCAAGCGCGATGGCAGCTTCCGCGAGCCGTTTGATCCCAGCGCCAGCGGTTACGGCACGGACTTCACCGAAGGCAATGCCTGGCAGTACTCCTGGTATGTGCCGCAGGATGTCGCCGGCTTGGCTGCGGCGCATGGTGGCAGCGACAAGTTGCTGCAGCGCTTGGACGATGTGTTTGAAGCCAAGGTTGATCCGTCGATCTTCGCGCACATGGAAGACATCACCGGACTGATTGGCTGGTACGCGCATGGCAATGAGCCTAGTCACCATGTTGCCTATCTGTACGCACATGCCGGGCAGCCGTGGCGCACGCAGGCGCGCTTGAAGCAGATCATGGACACGCAATACGCCGCGCGCCCGGATGGCTTGGCGGGCAATGACGATCTTGGGCAGATGTCGGCTTGGTATGTGTTTACTGCGTTGGGTTTCTATCCGGTCACGCCGGGTAGCAATCAGTACATCATTGGCCGGCCGTTCCTGCCACAGGCGACCTTGAATCTGCCTGATGGGAAGCGCTTCAACATCGTTGCCACCGGGCTGGATGCTGCGCATACGTATGTTGGTTCGGTGAGCCTCAATGGCAAGCCGCTGGATCGGGCTTATGTGACGCACCAGGAGATTGTTGCTGGCGGGGAGCTGCGTTTTACGATGCAGGCTGAGCCGAACAAGTCTTGGGCTGCTGATGCGGCGACGTTGCCTTATTCGATGTCGCGTTGATTGGGATGGGGGCTCTTGGCGTGCTGTGTTCGTCGGTTGAAAGCACGCTTCGCGCCCCCCTCTCCCCAACCCCCGCTCCGCGCCCCGGCCCTTGCGCTGGCGCAAGGTCGTTCCAGGGGCCACGAACCTGTGGTTCGTCAGCTGCCCCCTTCCACCCCGCAAGGGGAGAGGGGCTAAGGCCAGAGCTAAGGCCAAAGCCAAAGCCAGAGCCAGAGCCAGAGCCAGAGCCAAAACCAAAACCAAAGCAGCCCCCGCCCCGGTCCATCTTCCACAGAAGCAGCGGACTGAAGCTGCTAGATTGCAGCGCATGCCGATCCGTCTCTATCAACCGTGTGATGCCGACGCCTGCCTGTCGCTATTCGACAGCAATGTGCCCGCGTACTTCACGCCAGCCGAACGAGCAGACTTCGAGCAGTTCCTACAGCGCGATGCGCAAGGTTGCGACTATCAGCTGATCGAGCACGACGAGCAAGTTGTCGCCTGCGGCGGTTTGGCGATACGGGACGATGGCGTCGCCGTTTTCTGCTGGGGCATGGTCGAGCGCAGCCTGCATCGGCAGGGGTTCGGCAGGCAATTGAGTCTTGCGCGTTTGCATCAGGCCAGACAGGACCCGAACGCGAAGCGCGTGGAGCTAAGTACCAGCCAGCACACGCAGGACTTCTACGCGCAGCTCGGTTTCAGCGTGACCCGGGTCGTGGCGGATGGCCACGGCCCGGGCCTGGATGCGGTTGAGATGGTGTTGGTGCTGCGCGAGGACTGAAGCAGCTATCAGCTGCTGGACAGCTTCATCAGCACCAGGCCGCTGACGATCAGCACCGCGGCGCCAATACGCATGGCGCTGATCTGCTCGCCGAGGAAGATGATGCCGATGATGAACGCGCCCACCGCGCCGATACCGGTCCAGATCGTATAGGCGGTGCCCAGCGGCAAGGTGCGCATGGCCAAGGCCAGCAACCAGAAGCTGGCGATCATGCCAATGATGGTGACGATACTGGGAACCAGCTTGGTGAAACCGTGGGATTGCTTCATTGCCAGCGCCCAGACGATTTCCAGCACACCGGCGATCACGAGATAGATCCAAGCCATACAGCCTCCTAGAGAAGCCAGGCCGTCCTGGGTGAAGTCCCGTGATGGGCGGAGGTCGTCCTCCGTTGGGTGAGCATTCTATCCAAGCCGGACGTTTGGGGCCGCAAACCGGCGGCTGCGGGTTACACTGGGTTCAAGCCGGAACGCTGGTCGGCTGGTGCATGCATACGTTACAATCGCCGCACACGATCAGGACCTGCTCCAGTTTGTGTCCGATCCATGAAGCATCGGCGGCTGATGATCGCATCGCCCCAGCCTCTCGTATCGTGAATGGCCGCGCCTAGCGCGGCCAAACCGTCTCTATGGTGGCCCCGTCGGCCCCTCGCGACGCTAGGTCGAAAATCCCGCCAGGGCCGGAAGGCAGCAACGGTATCGATCGACGCGGGCGCCGAGGTCAGCCGGCGGGGTCGCCACCTTTTTGGGCCTTGGAAAGTTCCGCCGCTGATGAAGCGGTGGCTTTTGCATGTGTGCGTTGTAGCCAAGGTAAGCGCAGCGCACCCGGGGCTTTGGGTCGGACGGGACTTCTGCCGGACGATCGACTGGGTTGCCGGCCACGAATCGGGCTTTTATTCGTTAAGAGCTACCCGGCATGCGTTCCGGGCGCGCTGCGCCTAGCCGGGCTACGTTGCTTCGGAGGGTTCGGGTGAGGCTGATCTGGACCGGCTCCGGCCTTGCCCTCACCCCAACCCCTCTCCCGTAAACGGGAGAGGGGCTCGGATATCATTTTTGCGGGGTTACTGACGCGTCCTGCAATTCATCGACTGGTACGCCGCGGCCTCACCTTCAACCCTCAAACGGCTCCGCACGCGGTGCCGTCGGCTCGCTCAACAGCACACACTCACCCGGCATCGCCACGCGGTGGCCGCGCGCGCGCAGGGCGTCGCCGTCGGCGGCGCTTGCGTAGTGGTAGAGCATCATCCGTGCCTGGGTGGCGGCGTCGTATTCGCGCTCCAGATCATCCACGCCGGTGTGCGAAGGATTGCCGTGCAGTCCGCAGTCGTGGGCGATCAATTCGTTGTCGCCGGCAAATCGCGCCAGCATCTCCGGGATCGGGCGGGTATCGCCGCTCCATACCACTGCGCCCTGCAGGCGCAGGCCGTAGGCGGTTTCCGGCCAGTGATGGCGCACCGGGAACACTTCCAGGCGCACGCCCTCATGCCAGAACGCCTCACCGACCACGATCAGCTGGAAGGCGTCCCAGAAGTTGGCGCCACCTTCGGCCAGCACGTTCGGGTAGTCCCCTACCCGCTTGTGCAGCAGCGGCACCAGCGGCGCTGGCACGTATAGCCGCACCTTGCCGCGCCGTTGCGGGTTGAAGAAGGCATCGACGAACAGACGCTCGAAACCGGCCACATGGTCCAGATGGATATGGGTGACGAACACCGCATCCGGCATGGCGCGGTAATGGCTGCGATAGGCCGTCAGTCCTTCGCCGCCGCAATCAATGGTCAGCCAAGGCTGGCCACCGTGCTCGATCACCGACATCGGCGAACCCAGCTCCACCGCCGACGCATTGCCGACGCCCAGGAAACGCAACGCCCAACTCATGTCACACGCCCCGGTTCCAGGCCAGATCATAGGCGCGGCGCAGCCGCGCATAATCCTGCTCGACGTCCTCGCGGCTGCGCGTGCCGCGCAGTTTCAACAGGGAGCGCAGCAGGCGCTTGAGGTTGCGCTCGCGCCAGCGGGTGGCGGGAATGCGTAGCACGCCGCGATCGAAGTCGATCAGCCAACCACGGCGGGCGTCATCAAACAGGATGTTGTGGGCGTTCAGATCAGCGTGATCCAGACCCGCACGGTGGAAGCGCGCGATCATCCGCCCGGCCTCCTCCCATGGCGCGCCGCGCCCGGCCACCTGCGCGTGGTCGGCCAGCGAACGCACGTCTTCCAACCGCTCCATCAGCAGTGCCGCTTTGTAACGCAGGCCTTCGCGCATGTAGAACGCGGCATAGGGTCGCGGCACCGGCAACTTCTGCGCGATCAGTTCACGCATCAGACGGAATTCGGCAAAGCTGCGCGTCCGGTTGGCGCCACGCCACAGATAGCTGCTATGGCTGAGCTTGGCGGCGACGCCGCCACGCAGGTACTGGCGCAGCACGCTGCGACCGAACGGCGCGTCGATGAACCATGCCCCGCCACGCCCGCCATCGCCCACCGGATGGGCCTTGCTGCCCCATTGCGCAGGCGCGAACAAACCGGGATCGGCTTGCCGCAGGCGTTCGCGGTCGAACAGAATGGCGCCATAGCCACGACCATCGCGGCAGGGCGTCAGCGCTTCAGTGGCGTCAAATGCGACCATCAATACGAGTCTAACAACACATGCCTGCATCGTCGTCCCCGTTGTGTCTTTTACGCCTGTCGGCACTGGGTGATGTCACCCATGTGGTGCCGCTGGTACGCACACTGCAGCGGAGCTTCCCGGGCAAGCCCCTGCATTGGGTGATCGACAAGGCCGGCCACAAACTGCTCGACGGCCTGCCGGGGGTCAGTTTCCACGTCTACGACAAGAACAGCGGATTGGCTGGAATGCGTGCGCTGCGTCGCGAATTTCCGCCTGGCCGTTTCGATGCACTGCTGCAGATGCAGGTGGCTGCCCGCGCCAACCTGCTGTCGGCCTTCATCCCGGCCAAGCGCCGCATCGGCTACGACAAGTCACGCTCCAAGGACCTGCACGGGCTCTTCATCAACGAGCGCATCCCCGATCGCCCTGGCATCCACGTGCTCGACGCCATCGGCAGCTTCTGCGAGCCATTGGGCCTGAAGCAGACCGAGGTCAGCTGGGACCTGGCCACACCGCCAGAGGCGCACGAGTGGGCGCGCGCGCAGTGGGAGGAAGATGGCCGGCCGGTGCTGATGATCTCGCCCTGCTCCAGCCACCAGCGCCGCAACTGGTACGCCGAGCGCCATGCCGCACTGGCCGACCACGCCGCCAGCCAGGGCTGGCGGGTTGTGCTGTGTGGCGGGCGCAGCGAGTTGGAGCGCAGCACCAGCGACGCCATCCTCGCCGCGATGAAGCACCCAGCGCTGGATCTGGTCGGCAAGGACACGCTCAAGCAGCTGCCCGCGCTATTGGCTCGCGCCTCCCTGCTGGTCACTCCCGACTCCGGCCCGATGCACATCGCCAATGCGGTCGGCACCAAGGTGCTGGGCCTGCATGCGGCCAGCAACCCCGCACGCAGCGGCCCGTATTCCGACCACCGCTATTGCGTGGACCGTTATGACGATGCCGCCCGCCGCTATCTCAACAAGCCGGCCAGCGAGCTGAAATGGGGCACCAAGATCGAATTCGACGACGTGATGTCGTTGATCACGGTGGAGGATGCGATTGCTGCGTTTGAGCGTTATCGCGCGGATCACCAGCGCTAGAGCGCAGCTTTGTTGTAGTAGCGGCGTAAGCCGCGAAGCTGGCCATGCTGTAGCACAAGGCATTCCAGCCATCTGCTGATCCACCAGCTTCGCGGCTTACGCTGCTCCTACAAGGCGGATTCAGCCCACCCGGTAATCCTGGTAGGACTTCTCTTCCACGTAGCTGGAACCCAGCGCCAGGTTGATGGCCTTCTTGATGCGTGCACGCTCATCGTTCTGGATGTAGACGCTGCGGGCCAGCTGCACGAACGAATCGTCGAAAGCCTGCGCCTTCTCTTTCAGGCGGATGTCGTCTTCGATATCCCAGAGGCGCTCATTGACCGCCTTCAGCTCGGTACGCAGCGCCGCGATGTCCTGCGCGGCGGCCGGGTGCGCGGCCCAGGTGTTGTCCAGCGCGTTCAACTCATTGCGCACATTGGCCAGCTTGGCCGCATCGCTCATGCGCTCGGACTTGATCTGCAGGATGGAGATCTTGTCCAACAACTCACCGAAGGACACGGGGACGAGGATTTCTGACATGGGGCTTACCGGTTGGATCAGGCGCACAGTGTAGCCGCTGCCTGCGGGTGTTCAGCCGCAGCGCCAGGGCGCAGGAGGGGCAAAAGGAAAAAGCCACCCGAAGGTGGCTTTTTCAAGTATCTGGCGGAGAGGGGGTCTGCCTATTATAGGTCCATCACGATCCAACGTCGTCCTGAAGATTAAACTTTAATCATTAGTTATCAGTTAGTTACATAGATTTTTCGTCCAGCGACGTCCGCAATCGTCCGACGACAGCCCGCGCCAAATGGCATACTGGATGGCATACCAGGAACGGCTACAAATCCATGCCATTACTAACCGATGTCAAAGCCCGAAGCGTCATTCCCGGCAGCCGCGCTGTGCCCCATGGCGCCGTCACCGGCCTGAGCCTTCTCCCCTCAGCGACTCTCAAGGGGCAAGGCAAATGGGTATTTCGATACGTCAGCCCCACGACGGGGAGCCGTCGCAACGCCGGTTTAGGCAGCTATCCACAGATCAGCATTGCCGCTGCCGGAAAACTGGCTCGAGAGATGCGAGAGCAGATCGCTAACGGGCAGGATCCCTTGACGCTCAAAGCCGCCGAAGCTGCAAAGCTGAAGATCCCAACCTTCCAGGAGGCTGCCACACAGGTTCATACCGAGATGAAACCTGGTTGGAGAAATGAAAAGCACGCCCAACAGTGGATTAACACACTTGTCGAGTACGTCTTTCCCAAAATCGGGAGCTTGCCAATCGATCAATTGCAACCACGCCATATCGCCGAAGTCCTACGCCCCATCTGGCTTGAGAAGGCTGAAACGGCTTCACGCATTAAACAGCGCATGCATGCGGTGATGGCTTGGGGCTGGGCACATGGATTCAACCAAGCTAATCCCGTGGATGTGGTCAACCACTTGCTCCCTCAACAACCCAGCAAGACGATCCGCCAAGAACACCAGCCCGCAATGCCTTGGCAGCACGTCCCCACATTTATCGAAGCGGAGTTGGCAACCGCAGGTGAATTCGACGTGACCCGGCGCGCGTTGCTTTTTCTGATCCTGACGGGCGCCCGCTCCGGCGAGGTCCGAGCCATGACCTGGAGTGAGGTGAATCTATGTAACGGGCTATGGATAGTTCCAGCAGACCGAATGAAAGCTAGACAAGTTCACAGGGTTCCACTCTCCAAGCAGGCAGTGGCCTTGCTCCAACAGCAAGTCGGCCAAGACGAAGAACTCGTATTCCCATCCATTCAAGCCCGAAAGGTACTGTCAGATATGACGCTGACTGCTTTATTACGTAGACTCGCGGCTCCCAGCGATTCAGAGGGCCGAGTAGCCACAGCACATGGATTTCGCTCTAGCTTTCGCGACTGGTGCAGCGAAAAAGGATATGCAAGAGACTTGGCCGAGCGCGCTCTAGCTCACACCGTTAAAAATCAGGTTGAGGCGGCATATCATCGAACCGACTTGCTGGATCAGCGCCGACCAATGATGCAGGCGTGGGCTGACTACATTCAGCCAGCGCAATACCGCTGAACAAATTATAAATACACTGACGCCCCCCCTCCCCCCTCGTTTCCAAGGCAGTAACAAGCCTGCGTATAACCCGGTAATCCTCCCGCTTTTAACGACTGCCAAAAGTGGAACTATGCGGCCATCGCCAGTTTCATTGATGGCGTGATGCCACCGAGCGCCATGTTGGGGCGCTCGTGGTTGTACGTCCATAGCCAGCGTGTGGCCTTGTCCTGCACCTGCTTGATGGTGTCGAACAACGTCGTGGCCAGGTGCTATCGCTGCGCAAGAACAAGCCATGGGACACGAAGTGCAATTGCGGCGGGACGTGACACTCCACTTAACCGAATCCAACCACGACTTGACGTGGCAGGAGCAGGAGCAGGACGTCGACCGTATCGCCGTGGCCTTGTTCGACTTTGGCGTTTTTCAGGACCGTACGACACTAAGCAAGCTGCTTCCGCTGATCCTTCCAGCGAGGTACAACGCGATCGACAGCGAGGCGCAGAAGCTGCACAAGAAAACGCTAAAGGAATTGAACGAAAAGATGCTGCCGGCGTTGATCGATCATTTGAGCTCGTGGAGCGAACTTGGCCTCAAGAAACGGGATCCATTTTTCGGCTCCTGGTTCTTAAGTGTGCCTCAGCTGCTCGTCCTGCTTGATGGCGTGAGCGAGCCGACGGAATTCTTGTCTCGGCTTAGATTCCTAAGAGGTCCGACTTACCAGACCTACAACTTCTACGCTGAGGTCAAGCACGGCCTGACGCTACGGACGAAGATTGCTAAAAAGTCGCACTAGCGCTCTCGACGGGGAGGAAATTCCTGAGGTCCCGTTGCGTGACTGCCGTGCAGACAACGTGGTTAGCCGAAAACCGAGGGCGCAAAGTCCGGGTTGCAAGTCGTGACGGAGCTGCGTAATCGCGGTCTTCTCGCCTGTTTCGACGGTCTGAAGGGCTTTCCTGAGGCTATCGATGCGGTGTTTCTGTATACCACGGTGCAACTATGCATCGTGCATATGGTCATGCACAGCTTTAACTATGTGTCGTGGAAGTGGCGACTAGAAGTGGCGGCCGACCTCAAGCGCATCTACACCTGCGCCACCGCCGAGGAAGCTGAGCAACGGCTCACCGAGTTCGAGGCACGCTGGGACAAGGAGTACCTGCCGATTGGCCAGTCTTGGCGGCGTAACTGGACACGGTTAACCCCATTTTTCGACTATCCACCCGAGATCCGTAAGGTTATCTATACAACCAACGCAATCGAGTCGGTGAACATGGGGCTACGAAAATTAACCAAGCACCGCGGCGCGTTTCCGAGCGACGAAGCTCTCATCAAGCTGCTCTACCTCGCGTTGCGCAACATCAGCAAACGATGGACCTTACCCATCCGTGATTGGAAGGCAGCCCTGAACCGATTTACCATCCAGTTTGAGGGGCGGCTCCCTCAGCTGTAACCCGAATCCCGTTTACACAAAAATCTGCACACGCTCGTTGTTCGATGGCATCGAGCGTTTTCATCTGATCACGTACCTTCGCCAGCTTGTCCTTCAGATGGGGGACGCGCCCCTCCGGCAGCAGCGCTGGATCACGATCAGCCCGATCCAGCTCGGCCAGATAGCGCACGACGCTCTGGTCCAACAGTTCGCGACGCGCCTTGATCTTGCCGGTGGTGAAGTTCCGCTCTCGGCTGTTCACGGCCTTGAGCTTGCTTCCGTCGATCGCAACCACAGCATGCGAGAAGACCTTCATGTTCCGACACAGTGCAATGAAGCGACTGCACACTGACATGATGGCGGTGCCGTTGTCCTTGCGAAAGTCGGCGATCGTCTTGAAGTCCGGCGCCAATCGCCCGGTCAGCCAAATCAGTTCGAGGTTACGCTGCGCTTCGCGCTCCAGACGCCGGCTGGACTGGATGCGGTTGAGATAGCCGTAGATGTAGATCTTGAGCAGCGCGGCTGGGTGATAAGCGGGCCGGCCACCAGCGGCGCGATCGACGGTCCCAAAGCCCAGGACACTCAGATCGAGCGCGTCAACGAAAGCATCGACCACCCGCACCGGATTGTCTTCGTGGACGTAATCTTCGAGCCGATCAGGCAACAAAAGCCCCTGTGATCGATCAACGCCATCGACGAATCGCTTCATGCTCAGCACCAACCGAATGGTGCTGAGATATTGCCAGTGGCGCAGGGGTTTTCACACAGCCTCGGCCAGAAGCAGACGTTAGGTTGCGCTGCCAAAACGCGCCTCACCGAACTGGCGGCGTTACCACGTCATCGCCCAACCCGCCATGGCAGCCAGTAACACGACCAGGACCGGCGGAGCACGCGCAACGACCAGCAGCCCGAATGCGACCAGTGCCATCGCGATATCCCATCGGTCATGGATCGCGCTCGTCCACACCGGGTCATACAACGCCGCCAGCAGGATGCCGACTATCCCGGCATTGACGCCTGCAATCGAAGCTTGGAGATCCTTGCGGTGGCGCAGGGACTCCCAGAACGGCAGCACCCCCACGAGCACAAGAAGGGCTGGCAGGAAAATGACCACCAGCAGTGCAAGGCCGCCTGCCCAGCCACCCAGCGGCCCCTCGGCCATAGCCCCCAGATACGCTGCAAAGGAGAAGAGAGGGCCCGGCACCGCCTGCGCCGCACCGTACCCGGCGAGGAGATCCGCCGTGCTCACGGTGCCGCTCTGGACGACCGCGGTCTGCAGCAACGGCAGCACGACATGGCCGCCGCCGAAGACCAGGGCGCCAGCGCGGTACACACCCTCCAACAGCACGGCCAAGGGGGAGCCGCTAACCACCGCCCACACGGGCAGCAGAACAAGCGGCAGCACCAGTAGCACCAGTGCCACTGTGCCGGTTCTTCGCGAGACGGGATAGCCGCCGTCTGATTGGCCGGAAGCAGGTTCGATCTTCAGCATCCAGCGACCGAGCAGTCCGCTGAAGATGATCACCACGATCTGGCCGACGACCGAGGGTATGGACAAAGTCAACACAGCGGCAAAAAGCGCCATCCCTGCCCTCAGACGGTCCGGGCACAGGGATCGGGCCATTCCCCATACTGCTTGAGCCACCACAGCAACTGCCACGATCTTCAGGCCATGCAGCCAGCCGGATTCAACGATGCCCTGGTATTTGGCAACCCCCAAAGCGAACAGGATCATCAGCACGGCCGAAGGCAGCGTAAAGCCAGCCCAAGCAGCCAACAGGCCAGACCAGCCAGCGCGGCGCAAGCCCAACGCCATCCCAACCTGGCTGCTGGCCGGGCCTGGCAGTAACTGGCACAGGGCCACCAAATCAGAGTAGCTACGGTCCGTCAGCCAACGGCGGCGTTCGACGAACTCGAGGCGGAAGTAGCCCAGATGGGCGATCGGACCGCCGAACGACGTCAGCCCCAGCCGCAGGAATACCAGGAAGACGCGCCACGCGCTGTCGCTTGTTGTGGGATCGAGCGCCGACATGGACCATGACCTCCTGTGGTTCTCAGCGGCGGCAAGCCCAGCCAGGCACTGGGATCACGGCGTGGAGCTTCCGGCGTGCCCGGTCACCAGCTCTCCATCTTCCTTTCGGAACGGCCCGGGCAGCGGCGACAGGATCTCCAGCACCACTTCCGAAGGCCGGCACAGACGAGTACCCCTATCGGTTTGTACGAGAGGACGATTGATGAGTATCGGGTGCGCCAGCATCGCATCAAGCAGCGCGTCGTCGCTCAGTCCTGCGTCGCCTAGCCCGAGCGCTTCATACGGCGTCCCCTTCTGCCGGATGGCATCGCGCATGCTCAACCCCGCCGCCGTAATGAGCTCGACTAGGCGCGCACGGCTGGGTGGGTTGGCCAGGTAGTCGATCACTTCCGGCTCGATGCCGACGAAGCGAATCAGTGCCAAAGTATTGCGCGAAGTGCCGCAGTTGGGGTTGTGATAGATGACAGCGTTCACGCACTTTCCTCTTTGTTCAAAACGGTCTCCACCACGCCTGCGGCAGCGGCCAGCGCCGTCGCCTCAACGGCCCCCTTGCGCTCGCTGTATCGGTCCACCAGGTAGTCGCTACGCCCGCGCACCAGAAGGGTGAACTTGATCAGTTCCTCCATCACGTCCACGACGCGATCGTAGTACGCCGAAGGCTTCATTCGACCGTCGTCATCGAACTCCTGCCAGGCCTTGGCCACCGAGGATTGGTTCGGGATCGTGACCATGCGCATCCAACGGCCGAGCACGCGCAGCGCGTTGACCACGTTGAACGACTGAGAACCGCCGCAGACCTGCATCACAGCCAGCGTCCGGCCCTGAGTGGGTCGCACGCTGCCCTCTTCTAGTGGCAGCCAGTCGATCTGATTCTTGAATACTGCAGTAAGGGTGCCGTGGCGTTCCGGGCTGATCCACACGTGTCCTTCTGACCACAGCGAGGCCCTACGCAGCTCCTGCACCTTCGAGTGAGTGGCCGGCACCGAGTCAAGCATCGGTAGCTCATGTGGATCAAAGAGGCGGGTTTCCGCCCCAAGCTGCTCCAGCAGCCGCTGCGACTCAAGCGCCAGCTTGCGGCTGAACGACTGCGGGCGCAGCGACCCATACAGGATCAGGATGCGTGGTCGGTGTGGCTGGGCGACCGGATCGCTGAGCTTGGCGGCCGTGGGGATGTCCAAGGCACCCGAGACCACGTTAGGGATCTGCTGCACGGGGGTTGTCCTGTCATTTTAATTTGATTATTCTAGAATCATGGAACACAAAAAAGCAACCCACGCCTTGGCTGCCCTGGGTCATGCCACCCGCCTGTCGATCTTCCGCCTCCTGGTTCAGGCGGGGAGCGTCGGCAAGCTGGCTGGCGATATTGCGCATGCGCTCTCTTTGCCTGGCGCCACACTCTCTTTCCACCTAAAGGAACTGCTTGCTGCGGGACTGATCAGCGCCGAGCAACGTGGCCGGACCATCTGCTACCGAGCCGAGTTCGTGGCGATGAACGAGCTGGTGGCCTACCTGACTGAAAACTGCTGTGCAGAGGAACAGGCCTGTGAACGCCCCGCAGGATGCTGACCCCATATCCCAGAGTTCGCCAAAATGACCCGTCGTGTTCTCTTTCTTTGTACCGGCAATTACGCGCGCAGCGTGTTGGCCGAATCGACCCTGACAAAGTGGGGCGAAGGCCGCTATCGGTCCTTCAGTGCAGGCAGCCAGCCGGCCGGTCGGGTCAATCCGTTCGCCATTGCTCAGTTGCAGCGCGAGGGCTTCCCGGTGGAGGGCCTGCGTAGCAAGTCCTGGGATGAATTTGCCGAAGCGGATGCTGCTGCCATGGACCTGATAGTCACCGTGTGCGACAGCGCGGCTGCCGAAGCGTGCCCGGTCGTGTTTGGCGATTTCGTGCGCGTGCACTGGGGCTTGTCCGATCCGGCCGGCGTAGAAGGCTCGGATGCACAGAAGGCTGAAGCATTCGATCGGGCACATCAGATCATCAAGGCCCGCCTGAAGGCCTTCCTGGAGATTCCTGACGGGGCATGGGATGACCGTAAAGCTCTCAAGGCACAGCTCGATCAGATTGCGCAGATCAACTGACCGTCCTCCCGGAAACTCCCATGACTACTGAAACCTCCCGCCTGTCCTTCCTGGACCGGTATCTCACGCTCTGGATCTTCGCCGCCATGGCGCTCGGCGTCGGCCTGGGCGCGTTGTTCGAGGGCGTGCCCAACGCGTTGAACAGCCTTTCGATAGGGTCGACCAACATTCCGATCGCGATCGGCTTGATTCTGATGATGTATCCGCCGCTGGCCAAGGTGAAGTACGAGGAACCCCGATGCAGCAGGTTGTTGGTTAGCCAGGCATCCCGCAAAGCCCATCGGCTGCCCTGCAAGCGATAGAGATGATCGGCGACCCAGAAGTCCCCACCGCCATCCATCAATAGACTGCTGATGATCAGCGCCGCACCCGCTGGTAGCGCTAAATGAGTGATTAAGAATCGAGGTGCGAATGGTGCGTTGGATAGTGGGGCGTTGCCCAGTAGTCGGAATTCATTGGGGGGCATCGGCATGTGCCTCCTTCGAATGCCACAGCGCATGCGCGTCGATACGCACCAGTGCTGATGCTTGCAACGCATCGACGCGAACCTGTGCCTCGGCGAGTCGTGTCTGGCGCAGGTTGCGCAACGTCAAGAGGTATTCGGCCAAGGAGGCCTCTCCCAATTCCCAAGCCCGCCGCGTGCGGTTGCTGGCCGTGGTCTGCGCGGCCAGCGCCTGCGCGAATGACTGCCACTGTGTGCGCTTGCTGTCGGCAGCCTGCACGGCGACCCACGCACTTTGCTCCACCGCGCGCCGCACGCCGAGCGCCTCCGCCTCTGCGGCCGCCGCATTGGCGCTTTCCGTGGCAGCCATTGCACTGCGATAGTCTGTGCCAAATGGCACCGTCAGGACAACGCCAATGACACGTTCCGCCCCGCCGCGTTCAGACATCATGCGTACCCCGACTGTGGGGTCGGGCGTGCGGTTGGCGCGACCTCGCTCGGCCACCTTGGCAAGGCGAGCTGCCTCTCCATCGGCAATGCCGATTTCGACGCTTTGTCGCACAATTCGCGCCAGCCACTCCTGTACCCCGCCCTGCAAGGGATCGGGATCTGGCAGCGTGGATGGCCGTGCGGGAATCTCAATGCCGGGGAACTCGATCACTACCGTTTGTCGTGCTGCCCGTTCTGCGTCGCGCGCAGCGCTAACCTGGGCAGCAAGCATTGCGCGTTCGGCTTGCAGAACGTCGCTGTCCCGCTGCGCGGCATCGCCCAGGGTCACGCGGCGGGCCATTGCTTCCTGCTCACGTATAAGCAACTTTTCCTGCGCTTGCATCTCGTCGGCTACGACGAAACTGCGCAGCCATCCGGCCCAGACTTCCAACAGTCGCCTTGCCATTTGGTGCTCGGCATCCTCAAGGCGCATATCGGCCACTCTGCGGGTGCGGCTACCGATGTCCCGATCTATACGTGCCTTGTTTGGCAAGCGAACAGCACGGCTGAGCTGGATTTCCCATTCGTTGTAGCGACGCGCTTCGTTGGTCACGTTTCGACGTTGTAGGCCGCTACTGAGTTCAAACTCGTGGCTACCGGCTTCAAGGGCGCTTTGCGTGGCAGCAGCCGCGTCCAAGCGAGCGGCTGCTGCATTCACGACCGGCTGGGTTTTCATCGCCGCTTCGACTTGCACCTGCGGAGGCAGCCAAGAGAGATCATCGGCGTGCGCTTGCGCGGGATGAAATGTCAAAGCCGCGATAGCCACCATGACGGAACCAGTCGGCAGCACCAGGCTGCATCCTTTGTTTTTATTCGTCATACCAGTCTTCCACTTGCCAACACCGGCTCCACCCACCAGCGCACATCGCTCGATGCGATGCGCTGGCGCAGATGCGCCAGAACCTGTTCCAGCCGTTCGGGTTCGATCAACACCCAGATGACGCGCCGATCCACACGGCCGCGAACTTTCTCGCGAATGGACGCGCGCGCGAAGTCGCCGGTATGCCCTTCGGCGTGCAACAGGGTGAACCCTGGCAGCACCGGGTCGGCCATCAGGGCATCGGTGACGGCGTCTTCGAGCGTGGGTGGAAATACCAGATTCAGGCGCACCAGTTGCGCTTCTTTCAATCCGTTCATGCATGGACTCCTTGTTGTGAGGAGATGGCCTGGCCGAATCGCCGGTACAGCACCGGCAGCAGGACCAGGGTCAGCGCCGTGGAGCTGACCAGCCCGCCAATCACCACGATGGCGAGTGGGCGCTGGATCTCAGAGCCAGGGCTACTGGCCAGCAGCAGGGGCACCAGACCAAAAGCGGTGATGGAAGCCGTCATCAGCACGGGGCGCAGCCGTCGCAGAGAACCTTCACGCACCACCTGTTCCATGGGCAGGCCCAGCGCGTGCAGGTGGTTGAAGTGCGTCACCAGCACCAATCCGTTGAGCACGGCGATGCCCAGCAGCGCGATGAAGCCGACCGAAGCAGGCACCGACAGGTACTGCCCCGATAGCCACAGCGCCGCCACGCCGCCGACCATGGCAAACGGCACGTTGCCGAGGATGAGCGCGGCCTGCCGCACCGAGCCGAAGGTCATGAATAGCACGAAGAAAATCAGCCCCAGGGCCACCGGCACCACCATGCCAAGGCGGGCCGCTGCACGTTGCTGGTTCTCAAACTGCCCGCCCCATTCGACGCGATAGCCGGGCGGCAGCGGCACGTCGCGCGCCACGGCTGCGCGCGCTTCATCCACGAAGCCGACCAGATCGCGCCCGCTCACGCTGGACTGGATCAGTGCGAAGCGCGAGCCGTTCTCGCGCCGCACTAGCACGGGGCCATCGGTGGTGGCGATGCGCGCCAGCGAGGCCAGGGGGATTTCGCCCTGATCGCCACGGGCGAGCTGCAAGTCCTTGAACCGCTCGGCCGATCCGCGCAGCCGGGCATCCCCGCGCACCACGATGGGCGTGCGCCTGTCCGGCTCGATCACCAGCCCGGCCGGAACGCCTTCGAGTTGCGCGCGCAACTCGTCCTGAACCTGTGTTACGGCCAGCCCGGCGCGCCCCGCCGCCTGCGCATCCACCTTCACCTGCAGGTATTCCACGCTGTCGCTGGCCTGGGTGAGCACGTCGCGCGCACCGGGCACTTTCTCGATGCGAGCGGCCATGCGCTGCGCCAGATCGCCCAGTGTTTGCAGATCAGGGCCGAACAGCTTGACGGCCACGTCGCCCCGGCTGCCGGTGAGCATTTCTGAGATGCGCATCTCGATGGGCTGGGTAAAGCCGAATTCCAGGCCGGGGAAGGCATCCATCACCTTGCGTATCTCGGCACTCAAGGCCTCCTTGTCGGCTGCATGCCAATCCTTGCGCGGTGCGAGCTGCATGAACAGGTCGGTTTCGTTCAGGCCCATCGGGTCGAGCCCCAGCTCGTCCGAGCCCACCCGCCCGATGCTGTGCCGCACCTCGGGCACTGCCGCACTGATGGCCTTCTGCACGGCCAAGTCAATCTCCAGCGAGCGCTGCAGCCCAATGGACGGCGGTTTTTGCAGTTGCAGCAAGATATCGCCTTCGTCCATCGTCGGCATGAACGCCTTGCCCGTGCCGAGGTAGGCCACCACACCCAATGCCAGGGCCGCGATGGCGACTGCCGATGCGCGTAGCGGGTGGTGAAGCGCAGCCTCCAGCAGCGGTTGGTACAGGCGCGTAGCCCAGCGCATCACCCACGGCTCGGTGTGCGCGTGTTCCTTGAGCAGCAGCGAGGCCAGCACAGGCACCAGCGTGAACGACAGCAGCAGCGAGACGCCCAGGGCGAACACGATGGTCAGCGCCACCGGCACGAACAGCTTGCCTTCCAACCCTTGCAGCGTGAGCAGGGGCATGAAGGTAAGGCAGATGATGAGGATGCCGGAGGCCACGGGCACGGCGACCTCGCGCGCCGCCGCGAATATGCGGTGCAGGCGCGGCTGGTGCGCACTGGGCGCGTGCGGGTCGAGCCGACTGACGGCGTTTTCCACCACCACTACGGCAGCGTCCACCAGCATGCCGATGGCGATCGCGAGGCCCCCCAAGCTCATCAGGTTAGCGCTCATGCCGACCAGACGCATCAGCAAGAAGGTGCCCAGTGCCGCCAAAGGCACCATCACCGCCACAACCAGCGCGGCGCGAAGCTCGCCGAGGAACAGAAGCAGCAGGATAACGACCAGTACCGTCGCTTCCAGCAAGGCGCTTTCCACCGTGCCCACGGCGCGCTCGATCAGCGTGCTGCGGTCATAGAACGGCACCACTTTGACGCCGGGCGGCAGGCTGGGAGTCACCTCGTCCAGCCGGGCTCGAATGGCTTTGACCAGCGCCGAGGCATCGGCCCCGCGCAGCGCCACCACGATGCCTTCCACCGCTTCGCCCGCGCCGTCCCGGGTGACGGCGCCATATCGCGTCACGCCTTCGATGCGCACCTGGGCCACGTCGCCCAGGCGAACTGGGGCCGTACCATTGGCCCCCGCGCGCAGGATCAGACGGGATAAATCGTCCAAAGTGTGGATCGCGCCTTCGGCGCGCACGATCAGCGTGTCTTCGCCTGCATCCAGGCGGCCCGCACCGTCATTGCGGTTGTTGCGGCCGATCGCCGTGATGACATCAGAGAAGCTGAGGCCCGCAGCGGAAAGCCGTGCGCGATCCGGCACCACAGCAAAGCTCTTGGCTTCTCCACCCAGCACGTTGACATCAGCAACACCGGGCAGCGTGCGCAGAGCCGGGCGCAGCGTCCAGTCCAGCAGGGCGCGGCGCTCGCTCAACGTGAGGCCACCGCCTTCGATGGTGAACATGAACACGTCCGACAGCGGTGTCGAAATCGGCGCCAGCCCGCCGCTGACGCCTTCGGGGAGGCTGCCCGAAACGCCGGCATAGCGTTCAGCCACCTGCTGACGCGCCCAGTAGATGTCGCTGCCTTCGGCAAAGTCCAGCGTGATGTCGGCGATGGCGTACTTGGCCGTGGAGCGCAGCATCACGCCCCGCGGCACGCCGAGCAACTCCATCTCCAGCGGCGTGATCACGCGCGACTCCACCTCCTCGGGCGTCATGCCAGGGGCCTTGATAATCAGCTTGACCTGCGTGGGGGAAATATCTGGATAGGCGTCGATCGGCAGTTGCAGGAAGGCCGCCAGGCCCGCACCCGCCAAAGCCAGCACGCCAAGCAGTACCAGCGCACGTTGGCGCAGGGAGAATTCAATCAGACGGGACAACATGCGTGGTCGCCCCTCATTGCAATGGAATCATGGATTTGAGCAGTGCCGTACCGCGCACAACGACCTGCATGCTTGCCGCAAGCGGCGCAGTGTCTGGCGAAACGGCACGCACGGCGCTTGACGCCTCTGATTCGTCTTGCCCCAGCAGTTGCACCGGAACAGCGCGGACGCGTAGGTCGCCTTGCTTGTCTTGCGATGACGGCTCAGCAACGTAGAGCACGTGGGCGCTGCCCGCTGGCAGCAGTGCGGCCGATGGCACGCTCAAGGTGCCCTGCGGTGCTGGCAGCAACAGCGCGACACTGATCTGCTGCCCGGCCGCATAGCGGTCTGCCCCTGCCTGATCTGCATCGACGCGGGCACGTACCCGCAGGCTCTGACTACTGAGGTCAGTGTCGCCACCAACAGCCGTCACGCGAGCGATCGTGCCATCGGGAAGACGCACTTCCAAGCCTGGGTGGAGATCTGAGCGCCAGCGCAGCGGAACCGCGACGCTGACATCCAGAGGGCCAGGCTGAGCCACTGTAAAGGCGATGTCGAGCGGCGCGACCGCCTGCCCGAGGCTCAGGTGACGGCGCATCACCCGCCCGGACAAAGGCGCCAGCAATTCATACTCGCCGGCCTGCCCGCCGCTAACGGGTCGAAGCCGTGCGAGGGCGCCATTGGCCTCTTGCAACGTACTTTGCGCAGCCGCCGCGCGCGCTTGGGTTTGCTCGTTGCGCGTGGCTGGGATGATGCCCTCGGCCAGGAGCGTGGCATCGCGCCGGGCCTGCGCCGCGGCCAACGCCGCTTCGGTTCGGGCACGCGCCAGATCAGCCTGCGACGCCAGAACGTCCTTGCTCTGGATGCGCGCCAGCGCCTGTCCTTGGCGCACTGCGGCGCCCTCATCGACCAGAACGCGCGTCACCACACCGCCATATGGCGCCACGACCTGCGCGCTGGCCGAGAGTGGTGCCACCGTCTGCGCGGGTAAGCCATCCAGCGGTATCACTGCGGCATCCTTGACGAGTGCGGTTTCTACACCCTGCGCGCGAAGCTGAGCGGCGTTGAGGTGAACGCCGCCAGCGTTCGGTTGGGCGACAGCCTCGCTCGCGTCTTTATCGGCTACGGTTGTCTGCTGCGTTGTCCGAGCCCACCAGCCGTACCCTACGGCAGCCAGAACTGCCACACTGACGACAGACAAGGCCAAGGTCTTAGTTCGGCTGGCTGTGCCCGCCGTTTTCAAGGTCGGGAAGCTCATGCTTGTGCCGCCCCAAACGACGTAGAGCAGAGTAGAAAGCACACAGCGGGGATTGAAAATCCGTCGCATATGGAGCGGTGCGCGAGGTTAATGAGGCGAAACATGCGGTCGATCTCTTATAAAAGATCGGCTCATGTTCTTCGATGAAGCTTTGAGAAGGCTTTGGAGAAAGCGAAATTTGCTCAGTACGATGTATTTCGGCGAAACGCCTGCTTTGAGCAGCAAGCAATCGATAAACTGATTTATCAGTAACTTGCTCTGATATGCCAGCGGTGCGCCTTTGCTACCTCAAACATCGCATCCATACACCATGAATTTCAGGAATTCCGAATACCGTTTCAGTCCTTTGGTCATAGGACTGCATTGGCTGACCGTGCTTCTCATCATCGCGGTCTATGCGAGCATGGAGCTGCGCGGACTGGCACCCAAGGGCGCCTTGAGAGACGCCATGAAGTCCTTGCACTACCTGCTGGGCCTCAGCGTTCTGGTGATCGTCCTTATTCGTGTCTGGGTGCGCAGCCAGGCGGGCGCGATGCCCGCGATCCAACCACCCATGCCACGCTGGCAGGCCACGCTCGCCGATGTCATGCACTATGCGCTCTACAGCTTCATGCTCGCCATGCCGCTGCTCGGATGGCTCACCTTGAGTGCGGCGGGCAAGCCGATTGTTCTGTTTGGCTTGCCCATTCCGTCTCTGATCGGCACCGACGTTGCTTTGTCGCGCCAACTCAAGGATGTCCATGAGGCGCTGGCGACATTGGGCTATGTCTTGATCGGATTGCATGCGATGGCGGCGCTGTTGCACCACTACGTCATGCGTGACACCACCCTGGTTCGCATGCTCCCCGGTCATCGTCCCTGAACTGCTGGCCTTGGGCTGCTTCACATGGATTTGATTTTCCAATGACAAAATTTCACCACCGCGCCCACCCTGAAAGTCACCGCACTGAACATATCGGATGGCTGCGCGCCGCTGTTCTGGGTGCCAATGACGGCATCATTTCCACGGCCAGCCTAGTTGCAGGCGTGGCTGCTGCCCATGCAAGCCATGCCAGCATCATGACCACGGCCATCGCGGGGTTGGTAGCCGGTGCCATGTCCATGGCTGCAGGCGAGTTCGTGTCGGTCTATTCACAAGCTGATACGGAGAAGGCGGATTTAGCGCGGGAACGTGATGAACTGGAAAACAGTCCGGAAGCAGAGCATCGGGAACTAACGGCCATCTATGTCCGGCGTGGCCTGGATCATCGACTCGCGGATCAGGTCGCCACGCAATTGATGGCGCATGATGCGCTGGGCGCGCACGCGCGCGATGAATTGGGCATTTCTGAAACCTTGAGCGCTCGCCCGCTGCAAGCCGCCATGGCGTCCGCTGGAAGCTTCGCCGTGGGTGCAGCCATGCCGCTGGCCGTGGTTCTGTTGGCGCCGGAGCAGAGCCTGCTCTATTGGACCGTCGCGACGGCGATTGTCTTCCTGGCCCTGCTCGGCGCTGCGGCTGCTGCCGTGGGTGGTACGCCGCTCTTCAAAAGTGCGCTGCGCGTCGCGTTCTGGGGCACATTTGCCATGGCGGTGACAGCGGGCGTGGGAGCCATGTTCGGCACTGCGGTGTAGATCTGTGTCAATGTCAGAGCAGCGGTGGCCAAGGGCCAAGCCGCGCGGACAGCCGACCGTTGTCCAGTGAGAACGCCAGCGGCAGGTCTATGGCATGCGCGAGCGCCAGAGCCAGTGCAAGTCCCAGCCCGGCGTGGTGCGCCGTGCCACCTTCGGAATCCTTGCGCCAGAAGCGAAGGCCGAATTGATCCAGATCGGATGCCTGCAAATTGGGAGCTGTGTTGACGATGGTCAACATCCAGCCGGAAGCCGCGCGCTCCAGCCGACATTGAATGTCGTCGCCTTCGGGCGCGTATTCGATGGCATTGCGCAAGAGGTTGGAGACGATGCGTTCGATCACGCCCTGATCGCTTTGCACCCATGCCGATTCAGGCAAAGTCACGCGGATGGGTGACTTAGGTGCCATTTGCTGGACGTTGAGTCCCGCCAGTAACTCTTGCAGCAAAGCTGTTAGATCCAGAGGATCCAGCACCAGTGTGTGTTGACCGGACTCAAGCCGCGCCAACAACAGCAGAGTGTCCACACTGCGCTGCATGCGTGAACTGGCCTGGATCGTTGCATTCAGGGCGCGCTGGATTCGGGCCGGGTCGGCATCGATCAAAGCGCTTTCTGCGCTGATGCGGATTTCCGCCAGGGGCGTGCGCAACTCGTGGGCCACGTCGCGGGAGAAGCGGCGCTCGCGGACAATGGCCGCATACAGGTGATGCAAGCCCTGATTGAAGGCTTCGGCAAACGGCCGCAGTTCGCGGGGAAAGTCCGCTCCGATCCGCGCAATCGGCCGATCCGTACGCAGGTCGGCCAGTTGCACGCCGACGCGCTCCAGCATGACCACGATGCGCCGAACCATGAGCAGCGCTAGGCCCGTGGCCAGGAGCGTCGCCAGGACGATACCGCCCAGGAGCGCGAAGTGGATGCGCCGCTCGGTTTGATCCCAATCCCTGCGTTCAGTCGCCACGACCAGCAGCCGGGACTTTTCGCCAGCTACGGATATGCGCGTCGCCAGCGCGCGACCCGCGTGGCCATCCGGGAGTGTCACGTCGTAATAGCGCGGGGTGCCTTGCTCCAGTGGCCCAAGTGCAAGCTCGGCCCCAGCACTGCTGGGCGAACGCAGCAAGGTCCGGTGGGTCTGCGAATCAAAGACCGTGAAGAACTCGGTATGCCCGCTAGGCTCGTATTCCGGCATGAGGCTTTCGAGCTGTCTCGCATCCAACTCCTTCAGCACGCGCCCCACCGCCGCCGATCGTTGCATCAGGGTGGTGTCCATCCGTCGGTAGATTTCGTGGTCGATCCAGTAGTCGAGAACGGGAAACAGGATCGCGAAGGTTCCTCCAATGCAGATCACCAGGCTGGCAGCCAGCCGCCGCTGCAAGGACCAGGATCCGCCTTGACTCGCATCAGAAAGGGCTTCGGAATCGGGGCGTACCATCGTTCAGGGCAGGATGTAGCCGAAGCCACGTCGTGTCACGATCAGTTCATCCAGGCCGCACTGGGCGAGCTTGGTTCGCAGGGTGCTGACGATCACCTCCACCACCTTGTCCGATGCATCGCTGCGGCTGTCGTACAAATGTTCAAAAATCTGCGGGCGAGATAACGTGGCGCCGCGCCGACGCAGCAGCAAGTCGAGCAGTCCATATTCCTTCGGCGTGAGCCCAAGATCCATGCACTTGAATCTCGCGGTGCGCGAGCGCGGATCGACCTCCAGATCGCCGTGGCGCAGAACTGGAACGTCCCGTTGCGGCGGACGCCGCACCAGCGCCCGCAGGCGAGCCAGCAGCTCGGCCAGCTCGAAGGGTTTTGTCAGGTAGTCATCGGCACCCGCATCCAAGGCCCGCACCCGGTCGTCGAGCAGTTCGCGCGCGGAGAGCACCAACACCGGTGCGGCATGGGCCTCCCGGCTCAATGTGCGCAACACGCCAAAGCCGTCCAGCCGGGGCAGCATCAAGTCCAGAATGATGGCGTCGTACCGGTAGCTGGCAAGAAACTTCAGCGCGGACACGCCATCGGCTGCTGTATCGCAGGCATAGCCTTCCGACTGAAGGCTCTGGCTCAGGGCTTCGGCCAGCGTTTGCGAGTCTTCCACGATCAATATGCGCATGTGCTTTCTTCCATTCAGCGCATCTCGAAAAGCTCTTGGTGGAACGCTTCCGGCTCCAACCCCTGGGCCAGCAGGTCGGCGCGCAACGCGCGGCCGAAGGCCGTGGGGCCGCAGAACCAGACGCTGGCGTCTTTCCAACTTGGCACCATAGCACGCAGGCGCTCACCCGTCAGGCGACCGTCTTTCTTGTCGATGAACAGGTGTAGCGCCACGCCGGCCGCCTGGCTGTCGGCGCGAAGCTTCTCGATGGCCTGCGGATCAGCGTCGCTCGTCGGATGGAACAAATCGACGGGGCGTGCGTCTTGGCCTTTGTGCTGCGCCAGATACTTCATGCGCGCAATGAATGGGGTGATGCCGATGCCGGCGCCGATCCAGATCTGGCGGGCACGTCCGTCGTCGAAAGTGAAGCAGCCGTAAGGCCCCTCGACCGTCACCCGGTCGCCAACTTGTAGGCGTTCCGGTAGCCGGCGGGTGTGGTCGCCCAGCGCCTTGGTGATGAAGGTGATGCGCCGGTTTTCCGGCACCCAGGCTGAGGCCAGCGTGTAGGGATGCGGGCCTTCTTTCGGGTTGGACATGGCGAAGGCAAACTGCCCGGGCCGGTGGCCGGGCCAGCCCGGGTCCATCCGCAGGGTAGTTTCCAGCACGTTCAGCGCAGGGTAGGTCTGCAGCGATTCGATGACACCGTGCGCGGTGCGCTGCGCACCGACCCGGCCCAGCAGTACCCACGCCGCCGATACCGTGCCGCTCGCCAGCAGCATAGCCAAAGCCCAGCCCACGGGCTGCGCCCAATAGGAGAACTGCACAAGCACCAAGGTGTGGAAGGCCAGCACCAGGTAGATCGCTGCCATCCAGTGGTGTGTCTTGGCGAACGGCCGGTAGGGGAAGCGCTTAACCAAAGCCAGCACCAGTAGCACCGCGACGGCGTAGAAGGCCCATTCGCCCAAGTCCTCGGCTAGTCCGCGCCAGCCACGCAGCGCCGATTCAATGGAGCCCATTGAATCAGCCGCTGCGCGGGGCTTGCGCGCCGGGCGCGTCAGCCAGCCCCAGCCTACGGCCCACTTGGTACCCTGCGCCCACAGCCAGTGTACTGTCGCAGCGGCCAGAGCGGCGATGCCGAGCCACTTATGCAGGCGGTACATCTTGTCCAGTCCGTTCAAGCTGGGCTCCAACCACGCAGGGCGCGTGGCCAGCACCATCGCCACGGACATCGCGCCGATGGCCAGTACGCCGCTGTATTGAATCCATACCGTTCGCAGGGCGAAGTAGTTGGACTGCGCAGGCCAGAGCGTATCGGTAAAAAGCCATAGAGCGCTCAATGCCAGCGCAAAAAACCAGAACGTCCAAATTATTCTCTTCATCGTGGATTTTCCCCACATTCTGCGGAAGGCGCATGCGGTGCTGGTCTGAAACCATCAATCCAGAAACGCGATAGCGTGCCTTTGAATGTGACCATGTATCCGAAATTACAGAAAATTTTAATTCTGGCATCCCAACCTTTGGTAATGCTTTGGATTGATCAACCATCAATAATAGGATCTAATTTTTCCCACCGGCTTGTGGCATTACCTTGACTCAAGAAATGGTTGACCCCCGACGCCGCCCAATCTCCCATGACACCGCGCCGCCGCGCACCGTCGCGGCAAGCTGCTGCCCCATTCGCTGCTCGATCACCGGTTTCCACGGCACCAGGCTGAACCCCATGCCGTCATCGAGCATCGCGTAGCGCCCGCTGGCCAGCATGACGGAGCGCCGGTAGATGCCGGCCACGCGCTGCCCATCGGCCACCGGGCGATGCTCCAGTCCGGTTTTCGCCGCAATGTCCTTCGTAGCCTGCGCCAGCTCCCGGTTGCGTAGCGTGCCCAATAGATTGCGCGCCAGGATCACGCGCTGGCCGCGCCGCTCGGCCAGCCCCTGTTCGGCCAGAAAGTCGGCGCGCTGCTGCATCGCCTGTTTGACCTCAGCACCAAAGCATAGGTCGCCCAGGCCCGAGCCGCCGCCGATCAACTGCTGGTCCAGCCAGGTGGCACCGATGACGCGGGCCTGCCGCTCGATGGGCAGGTGCGATTTCAGCTCCACGGCCACACCGCTCAGGCGCTGCGCGTCGTAGCGGCGGCCCTGCTCGGGCAGGCCGTCCGGCACCTTCCATAGCCCTTCGGCCACGCGCTCCACGATGCCGGCACGGCGCAGGGCTTCCAGCCGGCGGACGTGGGCCGCGACGACTTCCTGCGGGTCGCGGCCGGGCTTGGCCCGGCCCTGCTCGATCACCAGGTGATGATCGGTGCGGTACAGGCCATCGCTCGCCAGCGCGGCGATGTTCTTGTCGGCCGCCCGCACCTCGGCGGAACCGCGCACCTCCACCACCGCGCCAGTGGGATAGTTCGCCAGCTTGTCGCGGGCGTTCAACGCGACGTAGTGGGCCTTGCCGTCCACGCCGTCGTTGACCAGATAGCCGCGGTCATGCAGTTCGTCGGCCAGCCCCTTGGCAGACACGCGGCCGACGATGGTGCGGCCGTCGTCGGCCGGCTCGAACACCGCCAGCTCGCGCGGCTGGCCGCGCATGGCCCGCTGCATCGTTCGGATGATGTCGCCACGCTCGCCCAGGGCACGCAGCGTCTTTTCCGCGTCGGCATGGGCGGCCCAGGTGCCGGGCTGCACCTCGTCGGTCAGGCCCAGGCGCTGCAAGGCTTGCAGGCGACCCATCAGCAGCAGGCGCTGGCGTTGCAGCCGGGGTTCGTTGAAGCGTTCGATCTGTACCCGGCCATCCTCGTCGGCCTCGCGTTGCAGGGTGCGGTCGAGGCTCATCCACCGTTCTTGTTCCACCTCGCGCTGCAAGGTCTGCTGGATCTCCAGTTCGGTGCGCAGCCCCAGCCATTCGGTCGCCAGTTCGGCGGCCCGATGGCGGAAGCCATCGGCGATGTAGTCGCCCGCGATGATGAGGTCTTTGCCGGTGTCGTCGCGCCCGCGCACGACGATGTGCGTGTGCGGGTTGTCGGTGTTCCAGTGGTTGACGGCCACCCAATCGAGGCCTGTGCCCAGGTCGGCTTCCATGCGGCCCATGAGGTGCCGCGTGTAGGTGCGCAGGGCGCAGACGGCCGCCAGGACGCAAGCGCGCATGGCGCGCGCCGCCCTTGACGGCGAGAACGCCGTGGTACGGTGAAGGGAACAGCAAGACCGCCCACACCCCGCCCACTGCACACAGTCGGCTTTTGGCAAGCGGAGCGCGCAGGCCCTCAAGGGCCGGAGGCGTCAGGGATCAAAGCCGGATGGCCGCGATTCGGCACGAAGCGCGGGGCGCAGCCCGCGAGCCCGACGGCGGTACGCCGGGACGCCATGCAGTTCTGCCTGCTGATGACTTGCACAATGATTCAATAAATGTTGTATTATCGAATCATGAACGAGACCCAAGCTGTTTCCGCGCTGAGTGCCTTGGCCCATGCCCAGCGCCTGCGCGTGTTCCGCGCCCTGGTCGTCGCTGGCCCCGAGGGTTTGACGCCCAGCATCCTGGCCGACCAGCTCGACGTGGCCCGCAACACCCTGTCCTTCCATCTGAAGGAGCTGGCGCACGCCGGCCTCGTCACCATCGAGCAGCAGGGCCGCAACCTGATCTACCGCGCCGAGTACAGCCACATGAACGGCCTGATCGGCTACCTGACCGAGCACTGCTGCCAGGGCGGCGTGTGCGAGGTCAGCCCGTCTTCCGCCATCTGCACCACCTGCTGAAAGGACTTCTCATGAAACGCTTCCACGTCCACCTGCACGTCGATGATCTGAACCGCAGCATCGGCTTCTATTCCCAACTGTTCGCCGCGCAGCCCGCGCGCACCGAGAGCGACTACGCGAAGTGGATGCTCGAAGACCCGCCGGTCAACTTCGCCATCTCGACGCGCGGCAGCAAGCCGGGTATCGACCACCTGGGCATCCAGACCGACGATGCCGAGGAACTGGCTGGCCTGAAGGCCCGCGCGCAGGCCGCCGACATGGCACTGCTCGACGAAGGCACCACGACCTGCTGCTACGCGCGCAGCGAGAAGCACTGGATCACCGACCCGCAAGGTGTGGCCTGGGAGCATTTCCACACGCTGGGCAACATCCCCGTCTTCAACGAAGCATCCCAGCCCGCAAGCGGCGCCGCTGCGGCGTGCTGTGCGCCAAGCGATGGCCGCGCCGCGAAGCCCGCTGCATCTTGCTGCTGACGCGAGGCACGCATGACGACTGAAGTCACCTACAACGCGCTGTTCATCTGCACGGGCAATTCGGCGCGTTCGATCCTCGCCGAAGGCATCCTCAACGAGCTGGGCAAGGGCCGGTTTCACGCCTGGTCGGCGGGCAGCCATCCCAAGGGCGAAGTCCATCCGCTGGCGCTCGCCACGCTGGAGCGCCTGCATCTGCCGGCGACCGGCTACCGCAGCAAGAGCTGGGACGAGTTCGTGGCGCCGGATGCGCCGGTGTTCGATTTCATCTTCACCGTCTGCGACAACGCCGCCGGTGAGGCGTGCCCGCTGTGGCCGGGCAAGCCGGTATCGGCCCATTGGGGCGTGCCCGACCCAGCGGCCGTCGAAGGCACGGAGGAACAGCAGCGCAAAGCGTTCACGGACGCCGCGATCACGCTGCGCCGGCGCATCGAGCTGTTCCTGTCGCTGCCCCTGAAAAGTCTCGATGCCATGTCCTTGCAGCGCGAGCTGCGCGACATTGGCCGCCAGTGAGGCCAGCGCGATGACCGCAGGAGCCGATACCGCCGGCCGCGGGCCCGCGGCCCCCGCCCGGGGCATCTTGGCGCGGTTGCGGGCCGGGTGGGGGCGGCGGGGGCTGAAGC
>NZ_JBRREG010000003.1:0-97363 GCF_056760155.1 Stenotrophomonas sp. STEN022 | reverse complement strand
CCCCGCGCCCTCCCCGCCCGCGCGGCCGCCGGCGCCCCTGGCCCCCCCCGCCCCCCCCCCCCACCCCCCCCCCCCCCCCCCCCCCCGGGCCGGCCCGGGCCCGCGCCCGCCATGAGCATCTTCGAGCGTTACCTGACCGTGTGGGTGCTGCTGTGCATCATCGCGGGCATCGCCTTGGGCCAGCTTGCGCCCGGCGTGTTCCAGGCCATCGGCCGCATGGAAGTGGCCCAGGTCAATCTGCCAGTGGGTCTGCTGATCTGGATCATGGTGATCCCCATGCTGCTCAAGGTGGACTTCGGTGCGCTCGGCCAGATCAGACAGCATTGGCGCGGCATCGGCGTCACGCTGTTCGTCAATTGGGCGGTCAAGCCGTTCTCGATGGCGCTGCTGGCGTGGATCTTCATTCGCCAGGTCTTCGCCGAGTGGCTGCCGGCCGACCAACTCGACAGCTACGTGGCCGGCCTGATCCTGCTGGCCGCCGCGCCCTGCACGGCGATGGTGTTCGTCTGGAGCCGGCTGACGGGCGGCGATCCGGTGTTCACGCTGTCGCAAGTGGCCTTGAACGACACCATCATGGTGTTCGCCTTCGCGCCCCTCGTCGGCCTGCTGCTCGGGTTGTCGGCCATCACCGTACCGTGGGACACGCTGCTGACCTCGGTGGTGCTCTACATCGTCATCCCGGTCATCATCGCGCAGGTGTGGCGCCGCGGGCTGCTGCGCCAGGGCCAGGCGACGTTTGACCGCGCGCTGGCGCGCATCGGCCCGCTGTCGATCGCCGCGCTGCTGCTGACGCTGGTGCTGCTGTTCGCCTTCCAGGGCCAGGCCATCATCCGCCAGCCGCTGGTGATCGCCATGCTGGCGGTGCCGATCTTGATCCAGGTGTTCTTCAATTCCGGCTTGGCCTACTGGCTCAACCGCAAGGTAGGCGAGAAGCACAGCATCGCCGGCCCCTCGGCGCTGATCGGCGCGAGCAACTTCTTCGAGCTGGCCGTGGCGGCAGCCATCAGCCTGTTCGGCTTCCACTCCGGCGCCGCGCTGGCCACCGTGGTCGGCGTGCTGATCGAGGTACCGGTGATGCTGCTGGTCGTGCGCGTGGTCAACCGCTCGCGTGGCTGGTACGAACAGGCTCCGCGCAACGCAGGAAGGCATCCGGCATGAGCCTTGTCACGATCTACCACAACCCGGACTGCGGCACGTCGCGCAACACGCTGGCGCTGATCCGCGCCAGCGGCATCGCGCCCACGGTCATCGAGTACCTGAAGACGCCACCTGACCGCGAAACCTTGCAGGCGCTGATCGCACAGATGGGCATGTGCGTGCGGGACGTGCTGCGCGTCAGGGGCACGCCGTACAAGGAACTCGGGCTGGATGCCGCCCATTGGAGCGATGACGAATTGATCGACCAAATGCTGGCGCACCCGATCCTCATCAATCGGCCCATCGTGGTTTCGTCCCTGGGCGTGCGCCTGTGCCGCCCCTCGGACACGGTGATTGAGCTGCTGCCGCAGCGACCGGCGGGCGAGATTCGCAAGGAAGACGGCACACCGCTGCTGGTGGACACGCCGATCGCGGAAAACGACACGGGCCTCACCACGGCTTTGCAGGAGGCCGGACTTCCCACGGATGATCTGACCGAACCGGGGCGCAGCTTCTTCGCCTATGCCACGGTGACAGACGAGCGCGTGGGCTACGGTGGCTTCGAGCATATGGGCCGGGATGTGCTGGTGCGCTCCCTGGTGGTGCTGCCGCACGCGCGCCAGCGCGGCATTGGCGGCGCCATGCTGGCGTTACTACTGCGACGCGCCTTCGATCAAGGCGGACGTGACGCCTGGCTACTGACCACGACGGCGGCGCCGTTCTTCGAGCGCGGGGGCTTCAAGCCGGTGGAACGCACAAGCGCACCGACTTCTGTGCTGGCGACGCGGCAGGCTGCGAGCTTGTGTCCCGCCAGCGCAGCGTTACTTAGGCGGCCGATCCATTTGTAGTGCAGAACCGTCAGGACTCGCGCTGCTCGATCTGCAACCGTGCCCGTTCGGTCTCCCGCGGCTGGACTACTTGATAGCGCTTGGACACCACGGCCAACGGTCGCTTGGTATCAGAGCGATAAAGCATGTTGTAAGCCAGAACTGCCAGGCTGATCTCGGAATGCAAGGCATGCTGAGAGCGATCGCGGCTTGAGAACTCCGGATGATTGTTTTGACCAAACTGCGTGAGTCGTATGCGCTCTCCCCGAAAGATCATCCGCAAAGGGTTTTTACACAGCCTCGGCCAAGAGCGGACGTAAGGCTGGGAAAACGCGTTTGCCAGAGGGAAATCGAGCAGCGCCTCGGTCAGCGTGAGTACAGCGCGCGCTGCAGGTAAGGCGCTGTGGCTCCGACGCCCCGGCTCGCTACGTCCTGCGGCACGCCCTCGGCGACGATACGACCCCCCTTCTCCCCGGCGCCCGGGCCTACGTCGATCATCCAGTCGCTGTCGGCGACGACCCGCATGTCATGTTCGACGACGACCACGGTGTTGCCTGCGTCAACCAGTTCGTGCAATTGCACCATCAGCTTGTCCACGTCGAAAGGGTGCAGTCCAGTGGTCGGCTCGTCGAGCACGTATAGCGAGTCGCCATGCTGACTGCGCTGCAGCTCGGTGGCCAGCTTGATGCGCTGGGCCTCGCCGCCGGACAGTTCCGTCGCAGGCTGCCCGAGCCGCAGGTAACCCAAGCCAATGCCGTGGAGCAATGCCAGTGCACGGTGCACGGGCACTTCGTCGGCAAAGAACGACAGCGCCTCGTCCACCGTCATCCCCAGCACTTGGGCGATGTTGCGCCCGTTCCACTCGATTTCGAGGGTCTTTTCGTTGTAACGCTTGCCGTGGCAGGTAGGGCATGGCGCGTAGACGCTCGGCATGAAGAGCAGTTCGATGCTGACGAAGCCTTCGCCCTCGCAAGTGGGGCAACGTCCCTGCGCCACGTTGAAGGAGAAGCGACCCACGCCATAGCGGCGCGCCTTCGCAGCGCGCGTGGCTGCGAACAGCTTGCGCACATGGTCGAACAGGCCGGTGTAGGTCGCCAGGTTGGACCGCGGCGTGCGGCCGATGGGCTTCTGGTCGACGTTGACCAGGCGGCGGATGGCACCCACGCCCGCACCCAGCCGGCCCGCAGTACGCGTTATTGCGTCGGGCAGCGGCATGTCGTCGCTGCTTTCCTCCACCGCCGGCTCGTGGCCGAGGTGCTCGCTCACGAGTTCCACCAGCGCCTGGCTGACCAGGCTAGACTTGCCCGAACCGGACACGCCAGTGACCGCAGTGAAGACCCCCAGTGGGATCCGCACATCGAGGCCATGCAGGTTGTTGCGTTGGATGCCGAGGAGCTCGAGCCAGCCTGACGGGCGCCGAGGCGTGCGCCGACGCGTGGGCACGGAGTCGAACAGATAGCGCCGCGTGTGCGACGCCTCGATGTCGCGCAACCCCAACGGCGGCCCGCTGTAGAGCACGCGGCCACCATGCTGGCCTGCATCCGGCCCCACATCGACAAGCCAGTCGGCGCGGCGCAGCGTATCCAGGTCGTGCTCGACGACGAACAGGGTGTTGCCGGCCGCCTTGAGCTGGCCCAGCACCGCGTGCAGGGCTTCCGCATCGGCGGGATGCAGCCCTGCCGACGGCTCGTCCAGCACGTAGACCACGCCGAACAAATTGGAGCGCGCCTGCGTCGCCAGGCGCAGCCGCTGTAGCTCGCCCGAGGAGAGCGTGGGCGTAGAACGGTCCAGCGCGAGGTAACCGAGACCCAGCCCCTGCAACGCCTCAATCCGCTCGATCAGGTCGCGAGTGATGCGTTGTGCTGCGATCCGCTTCTCCTCGGACAGGTTCGCGGTGCGCCGCACGTCCGTGCCGCCGGTATGCGGCGATCCGCCGGCGGCCACGCGACGGGCGATGTCCTTGCGTCCAGCGGCGCGGCTGCGCGTGGCGGTGGCAACTGGTGTGTCGAACCGGTGCTTCGCCGCGGGCGCCAGGAGTTCGGCGATATCAGCGAGCGGCAAACGCGACAAGGTGCCGATATCCAACCCGGCGAATGTGACCGACAGCGCTTCGCGCTTGAGGCGGCGACCGTCGCACGTCGCGCACGTGGTACCGGACATGAAGCGCGCGACACGCTTCTTCATCAGCGCGCTCTGCGTGTTGGCGAAGGTGTCTAGCACGTAGCGGCGCGCGCCGGTAAAGGTGCCCATGTAGCTGGGCTCGGTTTTGCGGCGCAGCGCCGCGCGCGTTTCAGCAGGTGTGAAACCCGCGTACACCGGAACCACTGGCTGCTCGTCGGTGTGCAGGATCCAGTCGCGGTCCTTCTTCGGGAGCTCGCGCCAGGGTTTGTCGATGTCATACCCCAACGTCACCAGGATGTCGCGCAGGTTTTGCCCATGCCACGCCGGTGGCCACGCTGCGATCGCCCGGTCGCGGATCGACAGCGACGGGTCGGGAACCATGGCCTCGTCCTTGACTGTGTAAACGTAGCCCAGCCCGTGGCAGGTAGGGCAAGCACCCTGCGGCGTGTTGGGCGAGAAATCTTCCGCATACAGCATGGGTTGCCGGGGCGGATAGGCGCCGGCGCGCGAATACAGAATGCGTAGCAGGCTCGACAGCGTGGTGATGCTGCCCACAGTGGAGCGGACGTTCGGCGTACCGCGCTGCTGCTGCAGCGCGACTGCCGGCGGCATACCGTCGATGGCGTCAATGTCGGGTACGCCAACCTGGTCGATCAGGCGCCGCGCATAGGGCGACAGCGATTCCAGGTAGCGCCGCTGCGCCTCGGCGTAGAGCGTGCCAAACGCCAGCGAAGATTTGCCCGATCCCGAGATGCCGGAGAACACGACGATTGCATCCCTCGGGAGGTCGACATCGACATCCTTGAGGTTGTGCTCACGCGCGCCTCGCACGTGCACGAAGGCGTCGAACCCGACCGGCGACGGGGACTGGTGTGGCATGGGTTCGCACTCCTGCAGATTCGTGACTATGGTAAATCTGCGCTCGCCGTCCGCGTGAAGGGGGCGTCGAGCCATCCTCACACCGTCGCAACACATCGCTCCACGGAAGCGACTAGTTTGTCAGGCAATAGCGGCCAACTGGCTAGGCGCGCCGATCCGTTGATTTCTTGGCTCAATCAAGTCCTAGGCTTCCAAGTAAGGGAGGGGACGTCGTTACTCCGTCAGACCAACAGGAGACAGCTCATGGTCAAGGTTGCGCTATTCGTTCGCTTCGAAGCGAAAATCGGCAAGGAGAAAGAAGTTGAAAGCTTTCTCCTGAGTGGTCTGCCACTAGTTATGGACGAGCCCGCCACGACCGTCTGGTTCGGAATTCGCCTCGGGCCAACAACCTTCGGCATTTTCGATGCCTTTCCCGACGATGCGGGCCGGGAGGCCCATCTCGCCGGCAAGGTTGCAGCGGCCTTGATGGCCAAGGCCGGGGAAATGTTCTCCGAGCCGCCGACCATCGAGAAAGTCGACGTGCTCGCGGCAAAGCTACCCAGCTAGGCAAGTGGGGCAAGCCGCCACTCGGAGACGCCTTCGGGCGGCTTCGTTGTTTGCCCAACCAAGTCATTGCCATGCCCTCCCCGTCCCTACGTTCGAAATCCATCCCACGGCTCTGCAGCAACCAAGCCGTGCCTCGGAAATCACTGGTCTCTTAGACGGTCGCACCGCACACGGGCTTGTGTATCGACTTATGCGCGACCCGCGTCCGATGTCTACGATGCCTCCTGCATTTCCCTAGCCTCTCAATCGTTGGCTTCGCCGAGGGCCAAGGCCGACGCCAGAGGCCTTGACGATTCCAGCGTCCTGTGGAGCGGGACTTCGCCCAACGCGATTCCACAGGGCGTGGCTCCGGGACTTGTGACCTGCGTGCTCGCAGGGATTGCCTAAGTTGTCGCTGTCCGCTTCGGGTCGCACGCCCTGCGGCCCGATGCACTCGTTGCGAGACGTAAACCGAAGGTGGCCTGGTCGAACTCTATCGAGGAAGCCACATCACTCTCCGTTGACACTTCAGCAAAGGCAGTCTCGGTTCCAGTCGGTACTGGGACTGGCATCACGAACCTAAGCTGCCTCTAGATCGCTAAATACCTCGAGCGGAATCCGTACAAGCAGCAGATTGCAGAGCGAGCACCCGCTGCTTCCGGATGAGCCTGCACTTATGTCCTGCGCGCTGCCGAAAACCCGGAGGTTTGCTCAAGCCCCATGAGATCGGCCCGACGACCGCTAGCAGACGCTCAATCGCTTGGTCGTCGCCGGTACGGCGCGAACCAGCATCCGATCGGCAAGAGCCGGGACGGGGAGATGCCGCCCCAGTAGTGGCGTCACCTGCTGGTCGGCGAGAAATTGTGAGCTCCACGCGTCCTTCGCCACTGGATCCACGCGATCGCGGCGACGAAGAAAACGCTGCACAGGTAACTGCCTTCCGGCCCTTGTGCGCCACCGGTGAAGGTGTCGAGGCCTTGCGGGCGCAGCGCCACCAGGAGTGCCGGCAAGTGCGCATGCATACCGGCGACGGGCAGTTCGAAGCCGGTTGCGAGCAACCAGTTCCACCCCGCGTGCCAGCCCATCACGCCCCAGATACTGCCAGTCCACAGTGCCCAGGCGCAGGCGAACAGCGAGAACAGGGACGTGCTGAGGATGATCAGGGGCGGCTGGTGCGGACTGAAATGCAGGAAGCAGAAAACGAGCGACACAAGCAGCACTGTCACGGCGACATTAGTCTGCGCGGCACCACCGACAGCATCCAACCGCGGAAGATGACTTCCTCCACGGTCGCTTGGAACATGAAACTTACTAGCAGCAGACTCACGGGCGAGCGCCATGCTTGCCCCAAGCCTGCGGCCTGCATGCCGCCTGCCATCCAGATCGTGACTACGACCAGCGCGACTGTGCCGAATCCAACGGCAAGTCCGCGCAGGACGGTTTTCAGCCGTACCGGACCGGTCAGCCCGATGCTCGCCAGCGAGCGCCCTTCGACCAAGCGTACCCAGGCGAGCACGCCCGCCAGCGTTGGCGGGAAGGCGCAGTCCGCGAGGAAGGGTTCGACCCGAGCGATCTGTTCCAGCGTGGGCCTGGGGTTCTACCCCGAAATCACGGACTGTTTGGAAAGGGCTGAAAACTTCTGGTCCTGCTTGACCCGGCGCCGTCGCATCCTGGGGTTGTGGCGGCGCTCGATGTATTCGAACACATCGGACCGGGCGGCATCGAGTGTGGGATACTTTGTGCGATAGATCCGCTCGCGTTTGAGCAGACCAAAGAACCCCTCGCAGGCGGCATTGTCGCCACAATGCCCCACCGCACTCATCGAGCAGAGCAGGCCATTGGCGGCCAGGTAATCCTGGCAATCACCGCTACGAAATTGGCTGCCGCGATCGGAATGCAGGATCAGCGGATGCTGCTCCTGACGCTGCCAAACCGCCATCTGCACGGCCCTGATCACCATCTGCCGGTCCTGCCGGTGGTGCATGGACCAACCCACAATGCGCTGATCAAACAGGTCCAGCACGACGCACAGATACAGCTTGGCCTGCTGGGTCTTGATCTCGGTGATGTCGGTCACCCACTTGGTTTCCGGCTCCAGGGCGCTGAAATCACGCTCCAGCAGGTTGCGCACGCCCGGCGGCGTCAGTGCCGGCTGAGCGCGCTGGCCACGCCGTTTCGGGCGTGGCCAGCCTTGAAGGCCTGCCAACGCCATCAGCCGGGCAACCCGGTTCCGGCTGGCTAACAACCCTTCCTCGACCAGATCCTCCTGCATGCGGCCGGCCCCCAGCGTGCCCCGGCTGTCCTGGTGCAGCGCATGGATACGGCTCAGCAAGCGCTCGTTGTCGTGCTGGCGGGCACTGGGCAGTCGCTTGCTCCAGTCGTAGTAGCCACTGGTCGATACCCGCAGGCAGCGGCACATCAGGCGAATCGGAAACTCATCGCGGCAACGTTCGATCACCTGATACCTCAGGATGATGCCTTGGCAAAGAACGTCGCCGCTTCGCGCAAAAAATCCCGCTCCTTGGTGATCCTGGCCAACTCGCGCTTGAGCCGGGCAACCTCCTCGTCACGCGGGCTCCCGGTACCCGCAAAGGCGGCTTTCCCCACCGTCTCCGCCTCCCGCTTCCAGCGGGTCAGCAGACTGTCGCGGATGCCCAGCTCACGGGCCACCTGGGCGCAGCTGACACCGGGCCGACTGGCTTGCTCCACCGCGCCACGCTTGAACTCGGCACTGAACTTACGACGCTTTGACATGAACACTCCTCATGGCCTGTATCGGCCTTCTTGTAAGTGTCCGTGAAATCGGGGGTGAACCCCTGTCCTCGGGTCGTTTCGTGTGTTCGATGGCCCGCTCTACGGTTTCCCGCGCATCGGCCTCGCCATCGAGGTCGGCCACCAGCACGTAGAAAATTGCACCGGCAGCACCAGCATCGAGGCCCGTCTCCGTGCGTCAGAAGTCCAGCGCATAGGCGCCGACGGAAGGCGATGAACCGAAGGCCTTTACGTAGCCTTTGCTGAGGACGACGGGGACATTCTCGAAGGCGATCGCACCCTTGTGCTTCAGATTGGGGAGCCGCTCCTTGAGGAAGCTGTAGACCTCGCGTTCCAGCGTCGCGAGCGCGCTGCCCTTCTGGCCGATGAAGGCCTCGGCCTGTGACCAGCAGGGTCGGAACTTTGGCACGTGGTACTGGTCTTGCGGGAGCCCCTACGCGAAATTACAGCACCCAAAGTTGCATCCCCGCCCTCGCTGGTCCATGCTGGGGGGGAGCGCTTGTGGGGCCAAATCATGGTTACGCGTTCTTTTAACTACTTTGCTCTTCGATCAGACTTTGATCGTTCAGCCCACCATCTCGTCGCCACCTGCACAGCATTGGCGTCTAACGAGCGTCAGGCGTTGCTCGAGGGCTTGGCTGATTTAGCAGCGAAAATTGCAGACGGAGTCCAAGGTCATCGGGAAGAAGCGGCCATCCTCATAAGCATTCAACGAGTAATGCAGAGGGTGAAGCGTGAGGTATTCACACACGCAACTTCCCCACTCGACCACAATCCTTCATGGCTCCCTGCCTATCAGTGTGTTATCGAAGCAAGCCAAGAACGATGAAACCGTGCCTCACAGAAACCGAGTTGGAAATGATCCAGAGTGCCTACAAGCTCTATGGGGCAAGTGACGGTTTCTGGATTACTTTCAATATCATCACAGAAGCGGTTACTCAAAGAAGCGATTGTTCCGGGAAGGAAGTGACAGACATGGTCAAGAGTGCGTTTAAAGAGTTGGCTCGAACAGACAGCGCGTTCGATGAAGCTTTTTGAATAACAGTAGAGAAAAAGAGCCCGGCGTACCGGGCTCACGGTGCTACTCCCCAGTAGATGCCTCGGATCATGGCCCCCGCCCTCAGTTCAGTCAACCATTTCTGCGCCCTCGGCCAGGAGCTCGGCTGGGTTGCTCTTAAAGCAAGCCGAGCTGCAAATGGGGGATATATAAGGCCCTCACCCGCCCGTTGCGCCATGGGATTGAGTCTGTGCGGGTCCGGTGCTCGTTCGGTCTGGATATGCAGCACTTGGTGACCCCGGTGCACTAGAAGGTCCGAAATCAACCGCCGATGGCAGCGCCACCACAGTAGCTCTGCACACATCAATGCCGTCCGACTTCTCGCGGCAGCAGCCAAGGCTTGTTCAAGCCCATCAGCAAACCCTGCGCTGGCCATGTGGTCTGCGTAGCCCTGAAACGATGAGTTCCTCCACCCGCCGTTCGCCGACCTTGACTGCACTGTTCGCCGCCCCCTAGCCGGGAACCCAATGATAGCCAATGCCTTCCCGAGGCAATTGCGCACTCATCGCGTCGCTGCCGAACCAAGGAAACTTTCGGAAGCCAGGAAACCGTCTGACACCCGGAACTGAGTCGATTTGGTTGGCTTGCAGAACATCGATAAAAGCGCCCCACGTGCCCGTTGAGTACCCCATCGTCCAAACAGTCATGGGTTTTTCCTGCCATCGATCTCAACCCGACTACGCTGGAATTCTTTGCCCAAAGAGCGGGGGCGGGTAGTCTAGAACTTACCTCGACACCTTCGCCTCAGCTGCCCGCTCACCTCTGGCAACAGCGCCAGACCCGGTGATAGGATTTTCCGGTCCGACCGCCTGGCACCTTTCATGAACGAGCACACTTCAACTCAGTGCTTAACTCTGTCCGAGCTTGCCCAGCTGCGGCTCGCGTTTGAGCGGTACGGGACCGGGGATGGGTTCTGGCTCGCTTATACCGACATCCTTGATGCAGCCACCAACAGGCTTGGGTGCGACCGAAATATCGTGAACGAAGAAATGCGGAACGCTTTCCGGAAGTGGGCTAGGGAGGACCCTCAGTTCCTCTGATCGGCCAGAAGCGCCGGCCGTTCCGTCCCCCTGATCAGCGCCTGCCAGACCGTTCCAACGACGGATGCCTATCGGACGATGAGCTGACCGCGCTGCGCCAAGCCTTCGAGCGCTACGGTTTGGGCGATGGGTTCTGGATGGCCTTTGAGGACGTTATGGAACAGGCTGCTACTCGGCGGCGTTGCAGCTGCCAGATCGTGCTCAATGAAATGCGGGCCACCTTCCGCACCTGGTCGAAGAGCGACCCCCGATTCTAGTAGGGGCAAAATGCCTTTCGCCTCCCCTCTGCCAAGCATGGCCAGCCGCCCGGTCGCATGCCCCTCTTGCGGGACGGCGGCCGGAGGTTTCAAATACCGTCTTTCATACCTGTACCGCCGATGGCCTCCTCCCCTCATTTCCAGCTCCTGGAAGAGCTCGTCCACTCCATGGAAAATGAAGTGCAAGACCTCTCGACTGGCGACCGCGTCAGCAAACTCGAGGCCGTACGTCAAGCTGCAGCCCGAGCATTTGCTTGCTGTGAGCAAGCAGATGAGGAGGCAATAGATGCGCTGGTACAGCGCGCCTGCGAAGCGGCCGTAGTACCAACTGACGCAAAGAAGGATGAACTGACGACATTGATTGAGCAGTGACAGACCGCGCCCATCTTTGCTGCCTGTCCCCAATTGGCTGGTAGAACTCGGTGTGGCTCAAGAAAGCAGCCTGCAGGGACTGGTTTAGCCCCCGCTCTCCGCTCCGGTCTCAATCCCAAAGTGCGCCGCAGCCTAGTGCTTGTACGCCGCCTTGATGCCGGCCACGATCACTGCAGTCGGCAATGGCTCGGTCGCCCCCACGTCGTAGCTGTCCCCCAGCACCTGCGCAATCGAGTTCTCGATCACCGGGCCCAGGCTTTCCGCCCGCTTCACATCCCCGATGCAGTGCCACCACTGCGTGTGCCAGAGCACTTTCCCTTCAGTGCTGGGCGTGTGCAGATTTTGTGTAAACGGGATTCGGGTAACAGCTGAGGGAGTCGCCCCTCAAACTGGATGGTAAATCGGTTCAGGACTGCCTTCCAATCACGGATGGGTAAGGTCCATCGTTTGCTGATGTTTGAGTCGCCCGAGATGCTCTAGACAGACGAACGACAGCTTCTGGCCGCATCCGGGCCTGTCCTAGATTTTGTGTAAACGGGTCACCGGCAGGAAACTGCCATCTGACCTGGGGCTACCATGAGTTCACGAAAACATGAAGTACCCAACGAGTTGCTGAGCAGCTTGTTGGCTAACTACAAGAGACCTGAGGACCTGATCGGCGAGAACGGCTTGCTAAAGCAGTTGACCAAGCTGCTGGTAGAGAAGGCGCTCGATGCAGAGATGACCGAGCACTTGGGGCATGAGAAGCACGAGCCGGTGGCCAACGGTGCTGGCAACACCCGCAACGGCCGCAGTCGCAAGACGCTCAAGGGTGAGTTTGGTGAGCTGCCTATCGAGGTGCCACGCGATCGCCAAGGCACCTTCGAGCCCAAGCTAATTCCGAAGCACCAGACCCGTTGGAGTGGGTTCGACGACAAGATCCTGTCACTGTACGCACGAGGGATGACCGTGCGCGAGATCCAGGCACACCTGGAGGAGATGTACGGGGCCGAGGTGTCGCCGAGCTTACTTTCATCGGTCACAGACGCAGTGGTGGATGAGGTCAAGGCGTGGCAGGCGCGCCCGCTCGATCCGGTCTATCCGATCGTGTACTTGGACTGCATCCACGTCAAAGTTCGAGACAGTGCAGTTCGAGTCAAGGCGGTCTACCTGGCCATCGGTATAACGATGAGCGGTGAGAAGGAAGTTCTGGGCCTGTGGCTGGCCCAAACCGAGGGTGCGAAGTTCTGGTTGCAAGTGGTGACGGAGCTACGTAATCGTGGCGTGCAAGACATCTTCATCGCCTGTGTCGACGGCCTGAAGGGCTTCCCTGAGGCTATCGAGGCAGTGTTTCCGTACACCACGGTGCAACTATGCATCGTGCATATGGTCAGGCACAGCTTGAACTATGTGTCGTGGAAGTGGCGACTAGAAGTGGCGGCCGACCTCAAGCGCATCTACACCTGCGCCACCGCCGAGGAAGCTGAGCAACGGCTCACCGAGTTCGAGGCACGCTGGGACAAGGAGTACCTGCCGATTGGCCAGTCTTGGCGGCGTAACTGGACACGGTTAACCCCATTTTTCGACTATCCACCCGAGATCCGTAAGGTCATCTATACAACCAACGCAATCGAGTCGGTGAACATGGGGCTACGAAAACTAACCAAGCACCGCGGCGCGTTTCCGAGCGACGAAGCTCTCATCAAACTGCTCTACCTCGCGTTGCGCAACATCAGTAAACGATGGACCTTACCCATCCGTGATTGGAAGGCAGCCCTGAACCGATTTACCATCCAGCTTGAGGGGCGACTCCCTCAGCTGTAACCCGAATCCCGTTTACATAAAAATCTGCACACGCTCAAATTTCATCGAACGAATGCACCGCACTGGCACTAAAAGTCACCCAGTCGGCTTTCCATCCCAGCCAAGTCTCAATGGGATAGCTAAGCATGTGTACGCCCGCAGGCAACGAAAGAACTTCTACCCGCCGTACCCATCTATCTAGCACGGCGCGTAAATGTACGTCCTCAGAACCATCTCGTTACACTGAAATAAATACAGCATCCAAGTTAGTGCGCGCATTGTTCTCAGCTACTGCCGAGGAAAGCCGCGTCTGATCAAACCCCTTATTTACGCCAATTAGGAACTGGCTACTTACGTCAAACAAGGGCGCATGGGATGCTGTAGGACGCCCGCGCATCTGCAGGTTGGTCTGATTGAAGAGCTCACGCACGTACCAAGCCCTCTTTCCAGCGGGCAGGAGCGTTTGCGCGTTCGAACATGTCCAACTACTTCGACGGGCTCTACAATCCCTTAGTCCTCCACACTCACCTCGGTGGAGCCCGCCATCCCCCCTGTTGACTACAATACAATGCGTCGCCCTTGTCGAACGGGCGTCCAGTACAAGCAGGAAACTCCGCATCCTGCCTCTCTTAGCAATGAATGGAATCATGAGATTCCATAATTGGATTAATCGTTTCAGCAATTAAAGCTTCAGGAGTTTGGACAAGCAATGACTTCTCCCACAAAGCGCCCATCCCGCTTTGACTTTGGTGACAACCATACCCATACCAATGGCGATTCCCAGACAGCAACTCTCAAAGATCTGATGGATGAGCTCACATATGAAAAGACGACAAACGAAGACTACTCGGGAGGCAGTGTGATGAGCATCAATCAGCTCGACACGGTCCTACGACTCCTTCGATCCATTTCGGGCAAGCCGCTAAAGAGCGTAACTGAGAAACACCCTCTCGCCGACATCAAGACCATCAAGAGCCTTTATTTAAACACCTTTAAAAAAGGCATGCATCTAATCGGCCTTATTGAGCCACCAGGTGCAGATTCCGAAGTCGCCATGAATATACTTACTCTCCCTCCAACAGAAGAGAGTGGAAAGGTTCTAGAAGCTAAACGCCACATCATCTTTGAGCTAGAGCGTGAAATATTTAAAGAAGAGAAGGAGCATATCGATGCCTTATTCAATCCGCAGCATACTCCTCACGCTTATTGGTTAGGAACAAACGAAGCGATCGACGAAGTACTTCTCACCCACCTCCATATCGTTGAAGATGCCAACCTCCTGCTCGAAGCTGATGCATATTTGACCGCGAAGACGGAAGAGTTCATGCGCACGGTTACCCCTGCGGAAAAGGAGAAACGCCTGCACATTTCTACGTATGTCTACCTTAGATCGCTTGAGTTTCTGCATATGCTGAACTTCGAGATCACCACGAACCGCACGATTCCGAATGACAGAATACCAGGAAACATGCAGGTAGATTTAAGTGAACTCTGCAAATCGATTCCTCCGGTGCATGGTGTTTCCATCCAAGGCCACACCCCTTTCATGTCACTCGCTGACGTGCCGAAATTCTGCATTGACAATGCAAAGGAAATTGCCCGACTGGTAAAAAAAGTTACCACGTTTAAGTATAGAGCCAGCGACATCCTCGAGAAGCAGGACGCCATCAGAGCCAAGTATGCACTCGCCGCATATTTAGAGTCGATCAAGCTACCGAGCGATGAAAACCCGAATCCCATCGCGGTCGTGCACATCGTTGCGGCTTTCTGTTCCGTCAGGCATCAACGAAAGATGAAGTCAAAGCCGAAGACATCGCGGCGATATAGCTCAAAGCTCGTACCCCCTCAAAAGCAACTTGATGCTTTCATCAATAGAAAAGGTGAGCAACTAGAGCCCATGCCACCCATGGCATGGTTCATCTATTCGGAAAGGACGCTTTGGTATACCCATGCGCTGCTCAATCAAGCAACCGTGATGCGCTCGCACCAGTCCTTGCAAACTGCGCAAGCGAAGCTTCTATCCGCAATCTACACGTCACTTAATCTCGTTCTGATCCCCAAGCTGACCGCCTTGTACCAAAGTCATATGGTGGAAGCTGCTCAGACCTTTGTCGCACTACATGGCAAGGAGAATACTAGGTATGACTGGATTCCTAGTCTAGGACGCGACTAAAAAGATGTAAATTTTCACCCACTCGACCCTATCTCTATGGAGATGGAGCCAACAGTCCGATAGCACAGACAGATCACCGAACTGATGCGGAGGATAGGAGATGGAAAGAGCACGCGCACTTACCGTTTCTTATCGTGTGCCCAATTGGTAACTGAGAGGCCCTCTTCACGACAGCCGTCAAGAATGATCTTGACGGCTTTTTCTTGTCTAAAGAGAAAAGGTGATCACAGATGGCAAGCTTCCACTACAGCATCAAAAGCGGCAAGAAGGGCAGTGCGCAACGCCACGCCAAGTACATTGAGCGAAAAGGCTCGCATAGCACTCGTGACGACTTGATCCATGTCAGCTACGGCAACATGCCGGGCTGGTCCGCAACCGATCCCAACCAGTTCTGGCGCATGGCAGACCAGCATGAGCGTGCCAATGGCGCAGCTTACCGCGAGCATGAGATTGCCCTGCCAAACGAAATGAACGTGTTGCAACTAATTGATCTGGCGGAGCAACTGGTCGGAAACCTAGTCGGGAACAAGCCGTATCTATACGCAATCCACGCGCCAGAGGGGAAGCTTGGCGGCATTGCGAACCCACACATCCACCTGATGTGTTCGGATAGAATTCCGGATGGACTCGATCGCACTCCAGCGGGGATGTTCTCACGTTACAACCCGAAGCAACCGAGCGCTGGCGGTTGCCGCAAGGATAGCGGAGGTAAAAGTCCACTGGAACTACGTCAGCAGGTAAAGGAGATGCGCAAGCTAGTAGCTGAAACCCAAAACAGAGCACTAGCGCAGCACGGTTACGATGCCCGGGTTGATCCGCGCAGCCTGCGCGAACAAGGCGTGGAGCGGCATGCCGAGCGCCACCTGGGCCAACAGTTCGTTCAAGGCATGGCCGAGGCCGAGAAGGCACAGTATGTTCAATTCCGCGTGAACGGTACGGAACAGGCGAACCCAGTAAACTAGCCTGAGGCTTGATCGAAAGCATGCGATTCTGCGACTTTGTCGCAGAATCGCATGATGTTTGAATGACATTTTCTGAAAAAGCCCCGGCTTGTCGCCGGGGCCCTGGACTGACGCCGGAAGCCTACATTCCTACGCTGTTGAAATAACCATCTGCCAATTGTAGGTGTGTCGCCTTGGTTCGATTGTCCCTGTGAATCCAAAGAGCCCCCCTGGAGACAAGCAATTCCAAGGCCATGCCGAATCGGGCGCGATCACGTACCGGCCCATTACGAAGGACGTGGTTTTTTGGCACAAATGTGTTCGAGTTTTGGCCTAGCCAGACACGTGTACGTAAGTACCTTGCGACCGCAGTGGCGTCCACTTGGTCCTGTGAGACAATAAATTGCGGCGAGAACAAGCTCTTGTACTCATCGATATGCCACCGAACAATCTCGAACGCACGATTGAGCGTATCGAGCGTTATATCTCCGCTTTCGTTGCCAAAATAGTGCATGGCTGCAGCAAGTCGCCCAAGGATCTCCATCACTTTGGATGCGAAATCGTTGATATCGCTCAGGTATTCGCCTTGGCGCAACATCGCTTCCGTTTGACTGGCCAGCTCCAACCAGCGCGCCTTTGCATCAGGCGAGAACCCGATCTGTTCGCGAGTAACAGTTCCCGATTCCATCATTGTTCGGTACGTGTCCAAGAGCCCGCGAACTCGCGCCTGGAAGACTAGCAAGTGGCTCCATTCGAGCTCACTATCTGTTACGCCGCGAAACCCCATCGTCGAGCGCGGGTATCCCACCAGATATCGCGCCCAATGACCACTTCCCTTCGCAACCGATCCCCGCCTGTCCAGAAACTGCTTCAATGGCGCGTACTGGGTCATGATGCTTACCGAGACGCGAGGATTCATTGCCACTAGGTGCTCATCCTGAGCACGGTCCAAAGGCAACATTTCCGGCGAATCCCAAAGACGGTTTAGCAGCCCCACGTGCGACATGGCTTCGCCCTTGAAAAGCAAGTGTCCTTCATCGGTAGTTATCGCAATCGACTCACCATCCCCCTGAACTGCTTCCATCACTGCTTTAGCCGTGATGTCCTGCCGGAGGAAGTGACGAAGAGGCGGCCTATTCGGCTTGGACCGAGCATGCTCAAGTAGTTGACTGTCCAGCTCCGTCGTCGACTTGCCCTTCGCAACTGCTTTGGAGATTGCGCTACGCAATCCTTTCCCCTTGGCCTGCCAAGATCCGAGCTCCGCCTGGTACTGCTCGATCTGCTGCTTATGGCGAGACAATGCCAAGCTGTCAGCCGCGCGGAAGGGAGCAAGCAACAACGACGATACCGTCGACTTGCGCTCGCCTGACTCAGCGATCAGCAGCAAATTCTGTGACACTGGGCGCACCTGCCCTGTTGGTAGCTTCACATCGATCAGGCCTTGACAAGCCATCGAGATGGCATTGATTAGACCCATACCGATCAACGCATCCGGCGCCTGCACATTGCGAAGCAGTTCGTTCCCTGCTTCTCTAGCTACGACGAGAAACGCAGCCATCGGATAGGCCGGTGCCATTCGGGGGAGCATGTTGTTCATCGTGCTTCCTCCTCGATGCCCGCAGTACCAACTACATCTGCGGCCTCATCCAATGGCTTCCCGCAGGTAGCACACGCCACCGGCTCACCACACATCTGCCTACGTTGACGCTCGCTGTTCAACAACTTACGAAACTGGATCAGACTCAGTTGATGTCCGTATGCTCCGTTGAACCTTTCCATCACTGGCTTCTTACGCCTCTTGCCTGCCAAGTGCTGCTCCAAGAGCGGATAGGCCTCCATGAAATCGGATTCGAGCTTGTTCCTGCCGCTCGCCGATACCTGCTCCAATGCGATCTTCAGTTTCTCAAGTGCACTGCGCTCGTCAGCCAACACTTCTTTAAAAGCGCTCATGATCAGTTCCCCCCCAACTGATTGCGGCACTTGTTGGTGCGGCCCTGAACCCACGCAATGGCTTCGTGTGTCCAATAGAACTTTGGCGATTGCTCGCTGTCGTATAGCGGAACTCCCTTGGGGAAGTCTGGATCGGTCTTCATCAGTTCATATGCCTTGCTTCGGCTGACCGAAAGCAGTTTGAGCAGTTCCTTCAGACGCAAAGTTGGCGAACTCGGCCATACGGCAGAGGCATCAATCGCCGGCGCGATCTGGAGCGTGGCTTTATTGCGGCCCACAATTGGGCCCGGGCGGTACTGGCTGATTTGCATAGTTGAATCCCTTTGATGTGGTTTGTACTGAAAAGGGATCCGGCCGGTTCCCGGTAGGACGTCGCCTACCGGGATGCATTTGATCTGCTTGAGCAATCGAATGCACTTAAGTTTCTTTCATGTTTTTTTGCAATCGCCCCGTTTCGCAGCCAGCGCGCCGCGCTATCGAAAAGTATTCTTTTTGTCTTATTTCAAATAGTTAGCACAGCCAGCGAACGATTCGTCGTCGAGGAGAAATCCGCCTCCTCCCGCTACATCGCTTTTCGCGTCCTTTTTGGAACGCTAAGTTCCCCGATCGCATCCACTTATCGTCCCGTCACTTCTTGAAACGACGCCTTCCAGATCAAAGCCGTACCGATTTCGGGCACGCTCCCACCTTGTACGTTACGGTCGCACTGGTGCCCACAGGCGTCGCCTCACGCGTCTGCCCGGTGTCAGAAAGCTGACTTTCGGCCCAACAATGGCCGCTGATCTGGCTCTTCGAGCAGGCCATCATTGCCAGTTGGATCACTCTGCTGCGACAACAGCGCAAATAAGCAGGCGCAATCCGCCGTCTACGCCGCAAGGGCTGTTGCCCCATCTGCGTCAAGATCATAGGGACCTTCGCTTACCACGGGTCGTATGCTTTGGATCGGATGCCGATGCATCACGGCGATACAGATCACTTGCAGGTCATTAGCGCCCCATTTCTTCTGCCATCCAGATGCGGACGAGTTGCTCGGCCAGCCGCAGGTCAGGTTTGTTCTCCTGCGCCAGTGTCTTACCCAACGGCTCGGAGATTTCATAACCAAACACGCCTGGGTAGCCGTCAACGCCAGCTAACTCGGTGTAGACGATGGCCAACATGATCGCCACTTCGTGCAGGAAGGAACAATCCTCTACAGTCAGCGGCACGGATGCGCTACTCCAGCCAGCGCCCAGTAGAGCCAGGTCAATAGGGTCGAAATTGAGTGTACTCATCTTTGATATTCCATTAGTAGTATCTGTTGGGTGCGGCCACCTCCTCGCCACGCAACGCGTCGCGGCCATATACGTGATAGTCGAATTGGTAGCGGAGACGCTCGAGCATTTCTTCTACACCACCTGTCCCGTTCATAAAACAATCCACAAGGGAGCCGCGTCCGTTGAATTCACCAATATAGGCATCGCGGAAGTTGCCCAAGGTGACATCTACGGACCACCTCAGGGAGTCGTAATTGGCGTCGAACGCGGCGCGTTAGCTAGGCAAGACCGGAAGCTCTCGATCCGGCTACAACCGTCCGCGATTTCCGGGGTAAAGCCCAGCATTACTTGGCGTCACTGGATACCAATGCCGCTTCAAGTGGCCGACGCGATAGCCCGCGGGGGGACCGATCGACCGCGGGCCACTTTCGATCGATGCGTTGGGTGGCACCGAACGACGCTCGGGGGCCGTCGTAGAACAAAGAACGCATGCGGCGAAGTCACAAAAACTGAAGATGGAGGCTGCCAGAGCAGGGGTTCGTCGAACTCTCGACCCACGCCATGAAGGCTGCGAGTACATGCTGGATCAACGTCGTCACATCAGCGGTCTCGCCGTACGCCTGCGCGTGCAGCGCAGGGACCGCTCGAGGTCGATCTTAAGGAAAACAGGACAAGAGAGGGTCAGTTTGACGCTCTTGGGCTTACTAAGGGCTATCGTTCTGCGTGACTGTTACCGGACACGGCACGCCCGAGCGTTCGGTCGTCCTATTTGCCCTCCAATCATGAGTCAGAAATACACTCGCGTTCACGCTTGGGCACCACCATCGGCGCCTGCAGCCCATGCCAGACCGGTGACCACGGCCAACGATGCATCACCGCGGAAAATGGGGATCCCCGGGAACACCTTTTCGACCAAGGAGGGAATCATGGCCGCCTGGGACATGCCCCCTGTCAGCAGCACAATATCTGGTGCGCAGGATGCCTGCTCCTTGGCAGTGCGTAAGAGTTGCTCGAGCCGCTGCGAAAGGTCTTCGGATGCTTGCTCAAGGAGTTGGTGATCTAACGGACAAGTAAGCCCGTCTTCTATATAGCTGAGTTTGAGCCGGCGGCGCGAATCCGATCCGAGGTTGATCCTAGCCCGTTCCACGGAGCGATTAAGCCGCACTGTATGGCCCGGGCACTGAAGTGCCACCAATCTCGCACGATATGGCTCATCGATCAGGCAGAAGTCGGCCACCTGAAAGTCACGCTGCTGCTTCGCATCGTGAACACTAGCTGCCCAAGCGTAGAAGTGCACCGGGGTTGAGGTGACATGCTTGCCAAACAGCGGCATCACACCTTTCAGGCTCAGCTCGAGATCAACGTCGGTGCCACCTCTCGGTTCGCCCCAGGAAGCTAGGATCTCAGGCGCTGGTAAATCTCCACCAACGCGGGCCATGGCGATGTCGGTGGTACCGCCACCGATGTCAAAGATCAGCACCCGAGTTGGCAACTCAACTTGGCGGTGGTGCTCGAAGGCTGCTGCTGCCGGCTCCTCAAGAAAACTGACCTCTTCAAAACCGGCAGCCATCGCCGCGTCGGTAAGGATGGATAGGGCCATCTCGTTGCCCGCCTCCCCTTGGGAGCTGCGGAAAGCCACGGGGCGACCGAGCACAGCCTTGCGCACGTCCGTTCCGAGTTGGGCCGAGGCGGTCTCCCGGATGTAGGACAAGATATGCGTGGAAATGCTCAGAAGCGTCTCACGAGCGCTGGGGAGCAAGGCATAACCGAGCATCGACTTCGGCGACACCACCAAGTGTCCTTCGCCAGATCGCATGAAGGCCTTCATCGCCTCCTCGCCATACAATGCGTCCTTGATGCTTGCTGACTGTGCGCGAGCAGCTATAACCTCCCCCCTAGCCCAATCGCGCCGGACAGAGCCCACCGCCGCATCGTAAAAACTAGAGTCACCCTGGGCTTTAAGGGTGGGAATCATAGCCAAAGCATTGCTGCGCTCTTGCTCGGTGAGGCGCTCAGCATCCCGGCGCAGCGCTGCGATACGTGCCAGCTCTCTGGATTGGTCGGCCTTAAGCTCGGCTGCGAGGCGTTGGGCCTGCGCCTGCAATTCATCGGTGAGGACAAAATCCTGGAGATTGGGAAGCTGATGAGGGAAAAAGACTGTCGTCCGGAACTGAGAATTGCCCTCGAATTCAATGAGTTTGACAGCCCCATCGACAACTGCGGCTGCAGCGGAGTAGCTGGTCCCGAAATCAATTCCAATGCGCATTATCCCCCCCCACCAAACTAGATTGTCCTAGCTATTCTAGCGCGGGGGTCTTGGCAGGTGAGAGGCCACCCAAGCAATGTCATTCTTTTTGCTGAACCGCGCTTTTGCTGAACCGTGCTAACGACCAACGGCTCGAACAACTAAGAGCGCGCAGCTCAGCTCCCGTTCTGCTGCTCAAAACCGGATCGACCGCTGGAAAATTGCAAAAACTACAGGATGCGTATGTCCCGGGCGAGCACTTACGTACTCGCCCGGGCAGTTCTGATGGTCGATCGCCTAATTGAAATAGCACCCATCGTTAGCGACTAATGACAACAGTTAAGGTATTTTGCAAAAACCGCTCACAGTTTACAGCAACCACGTCGAGTGCTCGCGAGTAATCCGACTAGCACCCCTGTCACAAAAATTGTCAGACATTCCATATGGCGAAAGGGTAGTTCAATAATCATGGCTGCTGCCCCCTGTATCAATTGCACGTCAGGTGCAAGTTCGCCGCTCGACTGCAGTTTACCGAGATCCACTGCCGCATCTGCGGCTGGATTACACCAACCGGGTGCCCCTCTTGGTTAATGCAAAGCACTTGTGAACACCGCAGATCCAGCGCGAGCACATCAGCGTTTGCCAGAAAGATCAACTGCCCCTCCAACTGGCTATCTTCGGGTTCACCCATGCGACCGTAGGCGCACCATATCGCCTCCGACCGCTGTTCGTCGACCTGGCAATCCAAATCGGTCCAGATTGGATACTTTTCGAGAAAGCGAGCATTGCTGTCAAAAGTGTAGTCATAGCCATCAGCATCACCGCTCTTGAATGCAGTATCGAACTTGACAAGCTGATCGACCAAAATCGGCTCATCCAATGGAAGCTTACGAACGTCTTCGACCTTGGCTTCATTCACCGGTGCAGCGTCGGGCGAAGGGGCCGTCTCAACAGCTGCGACAGGCGGTGCATCGTTTTTGCCAGTTTCACTTTGCAAAGTGCCATCACAGCCTGCAAGCACCGTGATGACCAAGCTAATGACGAGCAGTTTTCCTTTCATATTCCTCTCCTTAACCGTTGTTTATTTATTATCTGGCCAGTGCCTGAGCCCCAGCGTTCATCAGGTCAGTTATTCTGGACAGTGCTGTTTAAGGCGCTTGGTCTACCCCCTTCGTCGGACCAGCTGTTTCGGTCAGAACACCAATCTGCCGTGCCTTGATCTGACCTGACAGGAACGGGCTGATGACCATGTATACGATGACGGCCAAAGCGGACATCCAAGCTTCAATCGAGATTGCGTAAAGCAGAAAGAACACGTGAAAAACCCAAAACACTATCGGTGATAGAACACCAAGGCTTTTTCGTACCTTTACTCGATTAACTACCACGTTGTTCTGAAAGGTGGGAAGCGGAAGACGCCCCTTCTTAAGACTCAGATAGGCCCGAAGGCTAATGGGGATGATGAAGAAGATCAATGCAAGTGTGTAGATCAAGACGCCCATTTTGGTATAGCTCCATTGAGATAAAAGAAGATGTGAAGGGCTTGTTTCAAAAGCCCATGGCATAGCTGAGGATCGGGGCGAGCATCTTGTTCTGGTACTCAACCAGGATGTTGCCGTCCCCTTGATCGGTATCGACCCGATAAGTGAAGTCCACGGACCGTTCACGGTCCTGATGGACATAAGTGATACGCGCATCGCATCGATAGCTATCGACTGTCTCGTCGTAGCTAATGGTCCGAATGTTGGTGATCTCATAGGTATCGAGGATCCCCATGAACTCATCCGCGGTTCCGCGCCGCGTCTGCGGCGCATACTTCTCGACCTCCATCTCGATCGCACGATCGAGAACATCCAAGGCACCCGCATCCCCACAACCGGGCGTGCCCGCTGCGCAGCCGGCCAGAAGGATGCATGCCAGCATTGCGCTGGCGAAAACAGCTTTTGTCACACGGTTCCCCTGTTCGTTTGAAAGGCGGTAGGGAAAGCGAAGGCCTTGCTATGAGCAGCCCAGACACCTACCGATGCTAATCTTAGTATGTCGAATTGTAGTATTCAAACCGAGACCATCTGCCCATGGCTCGGGCAGCTCATGAAACTCGGTTGGTAACCATCTTCGCCGCCAATGTTCGGCGACTGAGGAAGGAGCGCGGGATGTCTCAAGAACAGCTAGCCGAAGCCGCCGGCGTCCATAGGACCTATGTCGGCATGATTGAGCGCGGCGAGAAGAACGTGACGATCTACAACATTGAACGAATCGCGAAGGCTCTCGATGTCTCGCCTGGTTCCCTTCTCAATTGAGCAACTTGGCCGAGAGGATTGGAGTCTCCACGCTCGTGAGCACTAATATCCCTCTATCTCTTCAATGCGTAACGCCTCGATCAGATAGGTCCCAGCCCTAAGACGAAGCCTGCTTGCCGCCTCTCCGATCCTCGCTCGTTGCCTCCAGTCTCCTAGCTCTGCCGATCTCTCGAGTTCCCTCGCCTGACGGTCGAGGTCCTTCGCTTTGGCACGCGCCTGGGCGGCTTTGGTCGCAGACCAAAGCCTTTCTTTTTCGCTCATATTGATTCCCTCGATGGGACCCTAAAGGTCTCCGAGTTGTGCCATGGACGTACTTCGGCCTGCAGCTACAACGAAGTGATCCAAAACCCTCACCTCGACCAACGCCAGTGCTTCTTTTAGTCGCAAGGTGATGGCTCTATCCGCTGCGGAGGGCTCGCAATGTCCGCTAGGGTGGTTGTGGGCCAATAGAACCGCTGCAGCGTTCTGAGCCAATGCCCGCTGGACCACGACCCGCGGATGGATCACTGCACCGTCGATTGAACCTGAGAACAGCCGCTCAACCGCAATCAATCGATTGCGCGTATCCAAGAACGCGACCTCAAAGTGCTCCCTGGTCTCGGTACCCAAACGCAGTCGAAAAAACCTCCCCGCAACATCTGGCTCGCTGAGCAAAGGCCCAACGCTTACCGCCCGGCCTTCAAGGATCCGCAGTGCCATAGCAATGGTCGCTTCTTCATCGACACATGCCCTATCTACGGCAGGGACCGCAAAACAAACAGGATGTGCTACGCAAGTCATGCAACCTCCCCTAACAGCGCGTCCCAGACCTTCTGCTTCAGCAAGGCCCCCTGACCAAACCACGCCGCATCCAACCGATTTTCAACACTCTGTGCGCGCCGATGATGGTCAACGAACTCGGTGACGCTGTTCAAAAGACCAAAAGCCGTGCCTCGGCTAGTTTTCAAACTGGATCCCCTCCCCTGCCCGTCATACAACGCCCGAACCTTGGCCACAGCCTGCTCGTTCACCACTTCCTTTCCAAGCTGGGCTACTGGATAGGTCAAAACCTTACGCAGGAGCGTATCGACGGCATCCGGATCAACAGGTGTGTCACAGAGCATGCGCATACGATCAACAAAGCTGTGCCAGCTCTCAACCGCGATACCCAACTGGCTCTTGACCCTATCGGCATCGAAAGTGCTCCTGTGTGGCACTTTGATGGCTCCAGCATTGTCACCCACTGCGATCTGCAAGGTGTTGTTGCAAACCACGCGTACAGACGTGAACTGCGCGGTCGTTGCCAACGTGCCGTCGCAAGCAGTGGCCAACAGAAGATAGCCATTGACCTGGTCCTGCCCCTTCAAGGCCACACCTTGACCCGTACGTGCAAGAGCCCAGAATTTGCGCCCTTCCCGCAATACACCCGCCGTCTCGAGCTCGAACCCGCTATGCCGGGTCAGATAACGATAGAACTCAAGGATCTCGGCAGGTTGGACGACCTGATAGCGTTTGGAGACCACTGCCAACGGTTGCTTCGTATCGGAGCGATAGAGCACCTTCTGCCCCGGAAATGGCCGATCCGGCTCCTGATCCGCACCCTCTGCGGCGAAGCGCACTTCCGCCTCTTCCAGCGACCAGTTCATCCCAGCGCGTTCGCGCCATACTTCAATGGACTGTCCTGGCGCTAACTGGCTCCCAATACCGTGCCAAGGCACCTGCCCTGTATAGGCCATCGTTTCGACGTGATGCATTTTAATCTCCCTTTATAAGCCGCATAACGCACAAGGCCCGGACAATGCCGGGCCTTGTGGTCAATATTGGATTATTGATTTAATCGTAAGAATCCCGACCAAGCTGGTCAGGCCGAGTGAATGAACATCGAGCTACGGCCGATAAAATAGCCGCAGCAACGATGAAGACGCAGTATAGAAACTCAGATTTATCTTTCATATCTACCACCCAATACAGTAGCGCAAGCGCAAAAAAGCCACGCGAAGCAAGGAATTCCTGCTTCATTGGAGTATTAAGGTTCTGAGATATTTTTAAATCGAGCTGCCCCCTTGCCGACAGGTCCCTTTCTGTGATCCTCTCACCGATAGATCCTTTTTATGAATCTCTTACGACACGCGTTTAAAAACCTCAAAAACGGACACCTGCTATTGGGTTAATCCCCCACCAACATCCCATACCCTATTCTGGACTAGCAAGCCTGCCCATCAGGGTATCGCATGCGTAGATGGAGAGACTCCTCGTAGCGCCCGACCAGTTCTTGTAGGACATGGGCCGAAGCGGCAGCGTTCATAAAGCGTCCGGTGGTCCTGAAGGCCTTGTAAAGATGGAGGGGGTTGGGTCGCATCATTCCTTTGACCATAGATCCCGCAAAGGCTTGTGTTTCCTGCGCTACGAAAAGCGCCAAGAACTGCGTCTGCCAAGTGTGTGCACCTAGCGACAGAAAATGTACCTCATCTGAGTTGGTTAGCGAAGGACTGAAGGCTCCAAACAAGGAGGAATTCCGCCCTCCATGCGTACTCTCCGAGAAGCGTTTTTTTGCTTCCCGATGCCGTTCTACTAGTTTAGTTGCATGCACCTGGTCAACGTCGCACGCACCAGCGTACTGGAGTAGCTGCTCATACACACGACCGTATCCAATGTACTTATTCCAGAAAGCGTTCGTATCGTCCGTTTCAGCGAAGGCTTTACAGGTTTCCGCATTCAACGCCAGGGCCATCGCGATCTCCATGTTTTCTACGAAGGTACGAGCAAGGACGTTTGCTGCGATATCCTGACCAATCGCAAGCAGCTCTCGGATAGAAATAATGTCTCGTTTTATTCTTGACACTGTTACTGCGTATCCCATCAGGTTGCTGTCAAGTGGAACTTCGTACAAATACCGCTCGAACTGGATAAAAAACTGAATACTCTCGTCGAGCAGGACGAACCACGGCTGGAGGTATTCGTCGCGCTGCGCCGTCAGCCTTATACGCAAGGCATCTAACTCTTGCCGTACATCGACCCGCCCACAATCTGCTGGAGATGTCGCCGCTGCATGCAGGAGGTCGGCTCGTTCAATGAACGTCTGAAGCGTTAGGGCATCGATTCGAATGGGAGCATTCATGATCATATTTTCCGTGCGTTTCAATCCATCGCCAGCTCAATTGTCAAGCGCGTGAATCGTACAGGATATTGCGGGCACCCGAATGGCCTCCGTTAGATTGACGGCACTCTACGACCGAGACTGTGTGCCCCTCTACGCCACTGACAATATCTCTGCGCCATTCGGTTTGGGCTGAGCATGAAGCAACTCGTCAATGGCGTTGATCAGCCGCAGCTGTTTGTTTGCGACAACTCCAGCCGGGTACTTCGCTGGACTGCATCGCAGCTCGATACAGCACGTTTATCAATAACTGACGGGGCTATCACATGCCCATGCTTTTTGAAACTTGACTCGGTTTCCTCTCGCGCCATTCCTATTTGAGGGCTCTGTCGCGATCCCTGTGGAACTGACCTGATCATGCCGCCGCCGGCGCCAACCATGGATTGCGCGGCAAGTGCTTGAGCTTGGCGCACAACAGGTAGGCGATCGCGATCAGGTTCTCGTGGGTGGCATAGCCCTTCGCCCGCGCCTTGGCCGCCTGGATCTGGGCGTTCATCGTCTCCACGCTGGCGTTGGTGAGGCCACTCCGGAAGTGCTCGATGATCCCGGCCTTGTGCTCGCGCAGGGTCGCGCCAAGACGCTTGAACGGCGGCAGGCGGCTGCGGCGTGCCCAGCTGATCCAACGGTCCAGCTGGTGGTCGGCTTCTTCCGGCGACAGCCCCGCTGCGTACAGGCGTCGCAGTGCCTGTTTTAAGTGCCAGGCGCGCGCCGTCTTCAGGCCGCTGCGCTGCAGCCAGTGCATGGTGCACAGTTGCTTGTAGCTCCAGCGCTCGGAGTCCTTGAGCAGCGCCCAGCGGCTGCCCTTGAGGTCAGGCTCGGCCTTTACCTCCGCCCGCCGCACCTGGTCCAGCGCCCGGCCCGCCAGCGCCACCACGTGGAAGGGATCGAACGTCACTCGCGCCTGCGGGCAGTGCCGGGCGGCGCCAGCCTGGAACGCCCTGGACATGTCCATGCTCAGGTCGCTGATCGCTCCGGCATCACCGCCATGGGCCTGCAGGTCGGCGATGAACTCGCTGAAGGTCGCCGCGTTGCGGCCGGACGTGGCAAACAGCAATCGGGCCGCATCGGCATCGTGGAACAAGGTGATATAGCGCTGGCCGCGCCGGCTGCTGGTCTCGTCCACGCCCACCCGCTTGACCGTGCTATAGTCCTCCCGCGCACGCGCCTGGTCGATGTGATGCCGCAACAGCCGCCAGACCCGATCGTCCGACACCCCCACCAGTCGGGCCACGTGCGCCACCGGCATCGCTTGGCACAGCGCGATCACGAATGCTTCGATCACCAACGAGAAGCCGGACCCGGGCCGCGCCCATGGCGGCTGGACCTGACCGGTCTTGCCACATGCCGCACAGGCCACCCGGGGCAGAGGGGCATGGATGAACGCCCGGAACTGGAAGAAGTGCAGGTGTTGCCAGCGTCGCTTGATCCGGTCGTGGATCGGCTGGTCGGCTGCACCGCACGCCGGACACGCCAGCCGCTTGGCCTGGCACTCCACCGCAACAAAGTGGATGGCACCCTCAGACTGCCGGAAATCCACCGAAACCACCGCCCATGGCGGACTCAGACCCAATGCTTGTGTGAAGAGAGCTTCCATCCGGGAAGCGTGCCGCCCACGTCGGGCTCAGGCAAGAGCGATTCCACACGGAACGCGACTGATCCAAATTTCCTTCTCTCGAGCCGGCGTCATTGCCAGCGCTTGCAATCTAGCCGATTCCCCACTTTAGCGGCATAGGTATGCGGAAAAGGGGGCGGGAGGAGAAAGGGTCACGAGGAAAGAGGGGGCAGGTACATTTAGAGCTGGCCCCGGAAATCTGAACAGCTCGATAGGTGGATTTCCTGCTCACTGAGGCGATGATGATCGCCGCGCAAGGAGCAGAACCATGGCAAGACGACCTCGCCGCAACCACTCGCTGGCCTTCAAGGCCAAAGTGGCCTTGGCCGCCATCAAGGGAGACAAGACGCTGGCCGAACTTGCCCAGCAGTTCGACCTCCATCCCAAGCAGATCACGCAGTGGCGCAGCCAGCTGCTCGAGAACGCAGCCGATGCGTTTGGTGGCGCCGAGCCGGGCCCGCCGCCAGTGGACGTGAAGGCCCTGCACGCCAAGATCGGGGAGTTGACACTGGAGAACGATTTTTTAGAAGGCGCGCTCACCAAAGCGGGTTTGCTGAGCGCAAAGCGATGATCGACCGCATCCATGCTCTGCCGGTGACCCGGCAGGCCCAGGCTCTGGGCATCAGCCGCGGCAGCGTGTACTACCTGCCACGCCCCGTCCCGGCGCAGGATCTGGCGCTGATGCGCCGGATCGACGAACTGCATCTGGAGCTTCCGTTCGCCGGCAGCCGGATGCTGCGCGACCTGCTGAACCAGGAAGGCTTCACCGTGGGCCGCAAGCACGTGGCCACGCTGATGCGGCGGATGGGCATCGAGGCGCTGTACCGCAAGCCCAACACCAGCCGCAGGCATCCGGGGCATACGATCTATCTGTACCTGCTGCGGAGCCTGAAGATCGACCGGCCCAACCAGGTCTGGGCGATGGATATCACCTACATCCCGATGGCTCGTGGCTTCGTCTACCTGTCCGCCGTGATCGACTGGCACAGCCGCCGGGTGCTGGCGTAGCGGGTGTCGATCACCATGGACGCCGACTTCTGCATCGAGGCCGTGGAGGAGGCCATTGCCCGCCATGGCGCGCCGGAGATCCTCAACACCGACCAGGGCAGCCAGTTCACCAGTCAGGCCTTTACCGGATTGATCAAACAGCACGGTATCGCCATCAGCATGGATGGCAAGGGATGCTGGCGCGACAACGTGTTCATCGGGCGGCTGTGGAAATCGGTCAAATACGAAGAGGTCTACCTGCGTGCCTACGACAGCGTCAGCCACGCCAAGGCTTCTCTGTCCCGCTACCTGACCTTCTACAACCAGCGAAGGCCGCACACCGCGCTTGATCGACTCACGCCAGATCAGGTCTACTTCAACCAACCGCTGCCTTTGCCGAAGGCAGCTTGACCGGCAGGCGATCCACTTATCGGATACGGCTTGGCTGTTCAAACAGACGGGGCCAGCTCTGTATGACCGGATCGCTGCCGGCCGGGAACCCGCGGTGTGCCCCGTTGCCGGGCGACAGGGCGGCGGCCACGACTGCCCCCTCGCCACCACGATCGCCCCTGCACTGCGAACCCGTCATTCGCGCGGCGCGTCTGTCGGTTCGATTCTTCATCCATTCTTATCAGATGCTTTGCGAATGTTCTCCCTGATCGCTGGCTGGGGCCGCGATCGACCCCTCAACCATGGAGATCGACATGTACAGGAGCAGTGGAAACTTCGAGGCGTTCTCGCGCCCCCCCAAGCCCGAAGGCGTGGAGGGCCGCCGTGCCTACTTCGTCGGTTCCGGCCTGGCCTCGCTGGCGGGTGCGGTGTTCCTGATCCGCGACGCGCGGATGCCCGGCAGTGCGATCACGATCTTCGAGGAGCTTGCGCTGCCCGGCGGCAGCATGGACGGCACCCTCGACCGGCACAAGGGATTCATCATCCGCGGCGGTCGCGAGATGGAAGCGCACTTCGAGACACTGTGGGACCTGTTCCGCTCGATCCCCTCGCTCGATACGCCCGATGCCTCGGTACTCGACGAGATGTACTGGCTGCACAAGACCGACCCGTCCCGCAACCCCTGCCGCGCGATCCACAACCGCGGCGAGCCGATCGAACGGATGCCCGACCTCACGCTCACTCCAGGAGCGGTGGAGGAACTGATCGCGCTGGCGCTGACCCGCGAAAGCGAGCTGGACGACAAGCGCATCGACGAAGTGTTCGGCGAGGAATTCTTCGCTTCGAACTTCTGGCTGTACTGGGCCACCATGTTCGCGTTCGAGCCATGGGCCAGCGCGGTGGAGATGCGGCGCTACATCCTGCGTTTCGTCCATCACATTTCGACCCTGTCGGACCTGACTTCGCTGCGCTTCACCCACTACAACCAGTACGAGTCGCTGATCCGTCCGCTGGTGGCCTATCTGGAAGGACAGGGCGTCACCTTCCGCTACAACACGCAGGTCGACGACGTGCTGGTCACCGCGAGCGGCAATGGCAAGTTCGCGACCGCGATCCGGCTCACCAGCGACGGCGTCGCCGAGAAGATCGCCGTGGGTCCGAAGGACCTGGTGCTGGTGACCAACGGTTCGATCACCGAAAGCTCCACGTTCGGTGACAACGATACGCCGGCGTCCATCGTGACCGACCGCGGCGGCGCATGGTCGCTGTGGAAGCGAATGGCCGAGCGTGACCCCGCCTTCGGCCGTCCGGAGAAGTTCTGCGAGAACATTCCGGAGGCGAACTGGACGGTCTCCGCGACGGTCACGCTGACCGACGATCGCATCGTGCCGTATCTCGAACGGATCACGGGCCGCGACCCGCGATCGGGCGTGATCGTCACCGGTGGCCCCTGCAGCATCCAGGATTCAAGCTGGCTGTACGGTTTCAGCATGAGCCGGCAGCCCCACTTCGCCGAACAGGATCCGCAGAAGGAACTGGTGGTCTGGCTGTATGGGCTGTTTTCCGACAAGCCCGGCGACTACGTGCCGAAGACGATCCGCGAGTGCACCGGCGCGGAGCTGTGTGCCGAATGGCTGTACCACATCGGCGTGCCGGTGGACCAGATCGATGAGCTGGCGCACAACGCGGCCAGCACCGTGCCGTGCAACATGCCCTACATCACGTCCTATTTCATGCCGCGCGCGGCCGGCGACCGGCCGCTGGTGGTGCCGGAGGGCTCGCAGAACCTGGCGTTCATCGGCAATTTCGCCGAGACCGAGCACGACACGGTGTTCACCACCGAATACTCGGTGCGTACGGCGATGGAAGCTGTGTACACGTTGCTGGGGGTGGATCGCGGCGTGCCCGAGGTCTTTGCGTCGATGTTCGACGTGCGCGTGCTGCTCAGCGCGCTGTACTACCTCAACGATCGCAAGCCGCTGGACGAGGTGAAGCTGCCTTGGCTTGCGCGCATCGCCAGCAGTGCGGCCATCGCCAAGACCCGGGGCACCTATCTGGAGGATCTCCTGCGGGAGGCGAAGCTGGTCTGAGTGTGGCGGCGTCCGGGGTCCAGGCCGGCGCACCCTCATGCAGGCGGGTGGGCGAGGCGATGGCTACCCGCTGCTTGATGCCCCCGTGGGCGAGGCCAGTGGCGACGGCACGTGGGCCTGCAGTAAGGCCAGCATTGCTGCCAGCGTCTGCCGGCCTTCGTCGCTGTCGAGGTTGAATTGGTACTCGTGGCCTTGCGGGGGTTCGTGAAAACGGGGGTGAACCCCCTCCACCATCATCGAGTAAAACCGGTAAAAACTCCCCTCATCTTCCGATACCCTCACGCCCTGCTCCCACCGCAGAGTCTGGTGTGCAGATTCGAAGCAATTGCGCTCGGATGTCTGCCGGTGTTGCCGCCAAATCCACAGTGGCAAATCGAATGGCGTGCCCCTGGATCAGCACTGTCTCGTCGACCATCTGGCCGATCGCGGGATGCAACAATAATCCGCTCGCGTGATCTGCAAGTGCATCGCCGCACCCAACCTGGGAGCGCAGATAGGCGTAGATCTGGTACACGTATCCACTGCGCAGGGTTTCCTCACGGTACCAGCCACTCGTCACAATCGAGGTGAACTTGGTATCGATGACGATCCGCTGCTCGGTTGACGGGTGGTCGAGCACGATATCAGTTCGCATCGTCGGCAGGATCTTGTCGATCCCCGCCGTCTTCTGCTCGATCTGCCAGCGCATCGCCCCGCCGCAGAGCACCCGCCAGCCCTGCGGACTCAATACGACTTCGTAGAAGCCGCCCAGCGCCCGCTCGAACAAGCGGCGTACCCACAGCGCCTCTCTGTCCGGCAGAGAGAGCACATTCGCACCCGTCGCCTCCGTAGGTAGCAATAATTCGAACGCCAGCTTTGCGGCCGCCACCATGAAGCGGTCGTCCGCATCGTTACGGCCAAAACGATCGGTGCTCATTTGGGCGCGGGTCGGAGCGTCGCCCGATACACCCATTGCCTTCATGCCACCCGCAAGTGCGCGGCACCGATGGGCAACGTCCTTCCTCTGAACGATCCTGGAGATGGATTCCAAAGCTGCTCGGACGAAACGATTGCGAGGGGTGTCGATGGTGAGTTCGTCGAGGCGGCACGCCACCAGGCCTCTATCCATCAACTGATGGCGTTCGGTGGTCAAGACGTCGATCCGGCCACGCACGCGGTTGATTACTGCGTCGTGAGATCGATATCCAAGACTCAAGCGGCGACGCTGTCGGACCTCAACCGCGCGGGCAAGGATCTCCGCAACCAGGTCCGGTAGATCGTCCGGGCTATCTTCCAAGCCGATCTCGCCGATGCCGCGAGTGCGGAACAGGTCAGAGGCGTAGAGCATCAGCAGCCAGAGGTTGCGCACCGGAATGCGTCCGATGAACCCCTCAGCGCTCATGGACGCACTCTCCATCTGTTCAGCGACGGCGGTCATCACCAGCCCTGCGTTAGCTGTGCAAGCGCCTTTTGTGTTTCGTCAGGCGCGTCGAACCAGTATTCATCCAGCAACGGACCGATCTCCGTCTCCACTACCTGCTGGAACCATTTCTTTGTGTCTCCCGCCTCCAGTCGATGTGCGGGTGTCACATAGCTGTGACCGATCCGAAATTGCTTGCCAAGGCGCGCATCCGCCGCGATCTGGTCGTTCAGCTCGGCGATACGGCGTTCGATATCCGCGACCAAGCCTGGATCGACAGCACACTCCGTGACCACCCAATCCCGCCAAACCGAGCCCAGTCTTGGCTCCAGCCCAACGAAAGCAAAGCGGCGACGCAATGCCAGATCGACCAGTGCAAGTGATCGGTCGGCGATATTCATGGTGCCGACTACATAGAGATTTTCGGGAATATGGACGGGACGTCGTTTGCCGTCCGCATCCGGATAGCAGAGTTCCAATGCTTCGTTGGGTGTCCGCTTGCCGGCCTCAAGCAAAGTCAGCAACTCGCCGAAGATCTGCGCCGGGTTTCCGCGGTTGATCTCCTCGATTACCACGAAAAACTTCGATGAAGGGTCCTTCGATGCAGCCTTGATGACCTCCATGAAGAGACCGTCCGCCAGCGACAACTTGCCTTCGCCAGTGGGACGCCACCCTCGAACAAAGTCCTCGTAGGACAGGTTTGGGTGGAACTGCACTGCACGGACCTTGCTGTCGTCCTTCCGGCCCATGAGCGCGAACGCGAGCCGTTTGGCTAGCCAGGTCTTGCCCGTGCCCGGAGGCCCCTGAAGGATGAGGTTCTTTTTCGTGCGCAGACGATCGAGCAAGCGGTCAATCTCGGCCCGCTCCAGGAAACAGCCGTCCTTGAGGATGTCCTCCACCGAGTAGGGAACGATTGGCGCTGCCACCTGAAAGGCTTCGCGAACTTCACCTTCAGTTTCCTGTTCTGCTCCGGCATTGGTACCGATATCGCCAGTCGGCACAGGCTCGTCAACCGGGTCTTTGTACATCCAGGACGCAAGCGACAGGTCTGGGAAACTGTGGACCGGATAGCCGTCTTCGCCAAAGCGCGACCGCAGATCGTCCAGCAGTTTCAAATACTCGCGTCCATCACAGGGACCTTGCTGGCCATTGATGACGACATTCAGGCCTAGCCGCTTGTTGATGTAGTGGCGCGACTGGCTATCCAGGGTCAGGAACTCCCACGGATGCGCCCAGTAGAGACCTGTCGAAAGGTTCCATGCGACACCCCATACTTGGGTTGCCTCGTCATAAGCCCCGATGAAGGCATCTCGGGTGTCCAACTGATCGCCATCGACCATCTTGCTCGCGGCAACGAATACCTTCCATAGCGCGTCGATGTCGTCTGCACCACGCTTGTCGGCATAGGCGAAAAACCAGGAACGTTGGTTGTTGAGAACGGGAATGCCTTCGAATGAAGGTGGGACCGGCACCGTCACACCCAGCAACTTGGCAAGTTCGCCCGCGATGGTCTTACGGTTGCCAACGGTCATGGACCGATTAAAGGTGCCCATCGTTGTGAATGGGCAAATGTCCCGCAGCGGACCACTGGTTCCATCGGGAAACTTATCCTGGAGGTAGGTCAGACCCGGCACACGCGACGCGATCTCGTGGATGCCCTCGATGAGCGGAGTTCGATCGTCTGCGTGGGCCAGCAGCTTTTCGGCCACTGCCTCGTAGAAGTCCGTCCATTCGAAGCGTTGCTTTTCTGGCGAAGTCGTGCCGTAACGCTCCCGCCAAAAGGGCTCGTTGCGAAAGCGATCTACATCCTGCGGCTTGCCGTCAAACGCAAAGGCAATGAGCGCATCGTTCATCCATTCGCCAGGAAGCACGCGCCAGATCGTTGCTCGGTGAGTGTAGAAGTACCACTCCCGTACCGGCTCGACCTTGGCCCAGTCCACCTTCACCCGTTTCCCGTCGTTCAGGTTTTCGGTGATCGTGCCGACCGCCTTGATGCCCATAACCGAAACCGCTCGGCCTCGGCTATCGAAAGGCAGACCGTGCTTTCGCGTGTAAGACGACTTGATGGCGATCCGCTCTCCCGGGCGCATGGATCGCACAACATCGAGGAGCTTGTCGTCGTAGCCGTTCTCCCAAATTCCTTCTGCAAGAAATCGCGGCATCTGATCATCTGTACCGCCATAGCTCGCGCCGACGAACCAGGTCGCCTGCGGTGCACTATCTATCGTCTGAGTGGTCATCCCCCGCCCCCTTTAGTAATACTGCCGGATATAGCTGTAGGCCTTCTCGAACAGCTCTTCATCAGCATGCAGCTTGTATTTGAAGAGGGCCTTGCGCAGTGCCTTCTTGACCTCACGCTCACCGGCCTGAGTCCCTTGCCAGCCCGGGAAGCGGACCAGTCGCACGATCTCGTCGATGTCGGCGACCACGCGTTCGACCATGATGGGTGTCTCGGCCGTCTTGACCTCGTTGAACAGCTCGGTCAGCGCAGCCTTGCCACGATCCTCGTCCTCTTCGGGCGGGACCTCCTTCTCGGCTTGCAGCGTCTCCTTGGCGATCTCCAGCAACTGCTTCAGAAACTCGACGCTGTTGATCTGCCCGGATTCGAAGCGGTCCTTCAGCGCATCGAGCCGCTCCGACAGCTTCTTGAACTTGGGGTTGCCGCCATGCCCGCGCAGCCGGCGCTTGAGCTTGATCTCGATCTCCTTGGCCTTTTTAGGGTCTGGGTTCGAAAGCACTGCCTCCAGCAGATCGGCGTCCAGCACCAAGGTGTCGAGGTCATCCCGCACCGCGTCGACATGCACATTCTGGTGGATCAGCTCGATGGTCTTGGCGCCCAGGGAGTGCCAGATCAGCTTGCCGTGGCCACTGGACGGCTGCACCGACTGGTACACCTGCGACAACCACTTGTAGTCCTTCTCGAAGGGGCCCAGAACGGTGTCCGGTGACAGCGCCTCCCAGATCTTGTTGAGCACGCTGTACTCAGCAGCGAAGTTGTCCCGCACCTCATTGTTGGGCAGGCACTGCTGCGCGGCGATCAGGCCCTCATAGCCCTGCACGCTGCGGTCGCAGCCAGCAAAGAACGCCAGGCACTTCTGCATCGCGTCAGGCAGCTTGTCCTTCAGCTCCTGGATATTGCTGACCACCTGCTTGACGCTCTGGTCGTCAAATTCCAGCGCTGCTGCCACATCATCGAAGATGCCGAGGTAGTCGACGATCAGTCCGTGGGTCTTCTGTTCGGAGTAGGTGCGGTTCACTCGGCAGATGGCCTGGAGCAGCGTGTGGTCGCGCAGCGGCTTGTCCAGGTACATGGCCTGCAGGATGGGCGCGTCGAAGCCCGTCAGCAGTTTGGCCGTGACAATGATCAGCTTCAGTGGGTCGGCCGGGTCGCGGAACCGATCCAGCAGTCGCTCTTCTTCGTTGCGGCTTCGGTCGTAGGGCGCGTACTCTGGATGTTCCTTCTTGTCCGCCGCCTGCACCGACATGACGATGTCCGTAGCCTCGGGCGGCAGCAGCTTGTCCAGCTCTGCCTTGAACAGCAGGCAGGACTCGCGATCGAACGTTACGATCTGGCCCTTGAAGCCATTGGGCTCCACCTTGGTCTGGAAATGCTCGACGATGTCCTCACAGACTTTGCGGATGCGCTCGGGCGTCTTCACCAGCACGGCCATCTTGGCGGCGGTTTTAGCGAGGTTGTCCTTGTCGAGATCCGAGAGACCGCCGGTCAGGTCTTTGTACGCGGCATCCAGAGCCGCCTTGTCGATGTGCAGATCGATCAAGCGCGGTTCGAAGTGCAGTTTCAGTGTGGCACCGTCGCGGATCGACTCCTCGAAGCCGTACCGGCTCATGTAGCCTTTCTCGTCCTCGTCGGCACCAAAGGCGTAGAAAGTGTTGCGGTCGGCACGGTTGATTGGCGTACCTGTCAGGCCGAACAGAAACGCGTTGGGCAGGGCCTCGCGCATCTTGCGACCCAAGTCGCCTTCCTGCGTGCGGTGGGCCTCGTCCACCAGCGCGATGATGTTGCTGCGGTCGTTCAGGCTGCCGGTGGCCTCGCCGAACTTGAAGATCGTGGTGATGATGATCTTGCGCACGTCCTGCGCCAGCAGCTGCTGCAGCTTCTCGCGGGTATCCGCCTTTTCCAGGTTGGGAATGTCCGCTCCGGTAAACGTACCCGTGATCTGACTGTCGAGATCAATCCGGTCCACTACGATCAGCACGGTGGGATTCTTCAGGCCAGCATGCATGCGCAGCTTCTGCGCGGCAAAGACCATCAGCAGAGATTTGCCCGAGCCCTGGAAGTGCCAGATCAAGCCCTTCCTGGGGAAGCCCGCCAGCACGCGCTCGACGATCTTGTTGGCCGCTTCAAACTGCTGGTAACGGCAGATGATCTTGATGCGCTGCTTTTTCTTGTTGGTGGCGAACAGGGTGAAGCTGCCGAGAATGTCCAGCACCACATGTGGGCGCAACATGCTTTCAGCGGACAGCTTGAGCGACTTCAGCGGGTGGTGCTGACCATCGTCACCGTCGCCATCCGGATGCCACGGCCCCCAATCCTTGACCGGCAGGCCGATGGACCCGTAGTGGTAAGCCTTGCCTTCGGTCGCCACCGAGAACACGTTGCAGACGAAGAGCTCAGGCACGAACTTCTCGTAGTCGTCGTGCACCTGCACCGCGCCATCGACCCAGCTGATGCACTTCTTGACTGGCGTCTTGGCCTCGATCAGCACCAGCGGCAGCCCGTTGACCAACAACACCAGATCGGCGCGGCGCTCGGTGGGGCCTGCGCGGTAGAGGAACTGCTGGGTGACGATGTACTGGTTCTGCGCCAGATCATCCAGGTCGATCAGCCGCACCGGCACATGCTCGTTGTTGGGGCCGAAGGGCATCGAGCGCTCACCGCGCATCCAGGCGGTCATTTCCTCATTGGCGCGGATCAGGCCATCCGATCGCACCGACAGCACGATGGCGCGCAGCTTGTAGAGCACCTCGTCGGCGCGGTCGGGCTGGGCGGCAATCTCGGGGTTTAGGCGGATCAGTGCATCGCGCAGCCAGGGTTCGACCAGAACTTCCTGGATCTGGCGCGGCACCTCAGACGGAGCAGCGTAGCGCCAGCCGATGCCTTTGGGGCTGGGACCGTAGCTAGCTTGAGGTTCCTGGGCGGTGTTGGCCGGGACAGCCTTGACTGGGCCGGCGAGCAGATCGCGGACGTAGGCCTCGATGGTATTAGATTCGTTAAATGCCATTTCCGCCCCCATTCTCAATCGACCTAAGCGCATGCAGTTTCAGGTTCTGTGCAGCCGTCTTACGCGTAGCAATGTTCTTCCGAGCTGATCGAATTGCTCTCATCTCTGCCAGCAGATCATCCTGTTCTTCTACTTCCGGTACTTTGAGTGCGTGTTGGCGAATGTCAGCACCGTTGATTTTCCAGATTCCGTTTGTGGATTTGGCACGCGAGATCAGACGGTTATGAGTGCCCTGGCTGTTCCACTGCAATACCGCAAACTCCGGCCTGATGATCTTCTCGTCGAACTTGAGTCGAATCAGCAGATCTGGATAGAAACACCCTTTTGGCACGACATCGACAAGGCCGCATCTGCCGGTGAGTAGCTTGTTGCCATTTCCACGAACAACAAGTACGTCGTTTGCCTTCAGTTCAAACGCAGCAGCTTCAGCATCGGATATCTCGGCGTACTTCGTATTGCCTTCGGCAACAATACGTCCATCCCGCACGGCGCCGATGCTGAGGGTTGGATATCCACGTTCGTCAGCATTTGCTTTCGGGGATAGACCGTTCTTTGGTCCGAGTGGAACGAGTTTGTCGACCGTGATGATACGATCAGCCGGTACTGAAGCAAGCGCGTCTTCAATTCGTGAGTTTTCTAGTGCAGTTGTCGCTAGGTCAGCTTCCGAAAGCGAAGCCAAGCAGCCTTCAATGGAGGTGAGAATTTTGACGAGCCGATGCTGCTCATCCATCGGCGGGAGCATGAACTCAAAGTCCGCCAAACTTATCCAGTTCGTGCGGGGACTCAAGGAGCCTGCCGACGTACCCACGGCGTGATCGAAGAAGGCATCGGTCTGGCAAATGAATGGCAGCAGCTCCGGCAGCAAAACCTGTGCGTCCTTGGTCTCCAGCACGTAGATGTCCCCGGAACACACCCCAGAGAAATCCGCCACAGCCACCTTGCGCTGGTAAGCGCGTCGCTTTCCGAACAACACCTGTCCAGGTTGAAACACGCTGGTGAAGGTCACGCCGTCAGCGACGCTGCCCCAGCTGCGGATACGCAAATCACCGGGTTCGAGATGTTCCAGACCGACGTAGCGTTCAATGCCATCGCCCAGCGGATCTTGGCTGCGGGCTTTCGAGAGGCGCACCACGTCGCCGAATTTCACCCAATGCCAGCCGGGCTTCAGGAATTCATCCTTCATTTTCTTTGCTCACAAACGGTATGACGTAACCAAAGAACTCCTTGTGTGGAGTCCGTTCTTCCTGCCAACGATATGGATCAGAGGGCGGGGTTTTCCGGTGCTGACTCATGGTGACAACGAGCCGCCGCTTCGCTCGTGAAACACCAACAAAGAACCCGCAGCGCTCTGCATCAGGCTTGCCCCAAAAAGTCTGATTTTCAACACCTAGAATGATGACCGAGTCGAACTCCAAACCCTTGCTTTTGTGTATGGTCAGGATGCGCACGGCTTTGTCATCCGCAAAGCGTTCGAGCGCTTTAGGTAAGTCGGGCTCAAGTCTGAGCAGTTCTTCGATACGAGCCTTGGTTTCTCGTACCACCTCTTTGAGTCGATCCTGTGATTCGTAGTCGGGCGAGAGCGCCACCAAGGTTTCTCGTGGGATCTTGTTCAAAAATCCTCGCGCCGACTCCCACCAACCTGAGTGGGGCTGATCAATCAACTTCAGAAGTGATGCGCTCTTGCGCTGTGCTTTGATCAGGCGATCAAAGTCCCGGCGGGTTTTGCCCTGGATTTCATCGTCCGCAAAAGGTACCAGCAGATTCATCAGGCGCACCCATGGCTTGGGCTCACGCTTGCCGTAGATGCACGACAGGTAATCGACGACCAAGCGCGCTGCGGGCTCGGTGGTAATGTCTTGCAGCTGTTGTTCGTTGCGGTAGGGGATGCCTCTGGCTTCGAGCTGTTCAATGAGTTGATTGGCGTAGAGATCCGGTTGCTTTGAGATCAGTACGGCGATCTCCGAGTGTGGGACAAGTTCGTGATCAATCCACTCGGCAATCCGATCGGCCAAGTTCTCAGCTTCTTGTCGGCTGTTTTCGAAGCCCCAGGCGAAGACCTCTCCCTCATCCCCGGCAATTTGCTCTTCCGGCATGACCGATGCGGGGTCAAGCACGCGGATGATTTCGTTCTGCAAGCGCAGCAATCGAGGCTTGGAGCGAAAGTTGCGGTACATGTTGAGCGGAGTTGCAGCAAAATCGGCTGCAAAGGTCTGGAAGATGCCATCGAGCGCCCCGGCCCAGCCCATGATCTTCTGCTTGGTATCACCGACAGCAGTCAGCCGGATGCTTGTGCCTTGAAAGGCGAGCTTCACGAGATCGTATTGTTTGTCTGTGCAGTCCTGAAACTCATCCAGGAAGACGTCGCTGTAGGTCTGGCGAATAGCGTTCCGGGCAAGCTTTGACGTCTGAAGAATCTGAATAGCGAGGGGGATCAGATCGCTGAACTCAATCTGCTTATGCGTGACCTTCGGGCTGCCAAGTTTGTATCCTGGCTCAAGCGCATCTTTGCCGGTCAATACAGGACGGAAGCGATCAATGATGCGTTTGGCAAAGGCATGGAAGGTGTAGCTGTCAAAGCGTGAAGCGAGATCAGCACCACAACGGCGCTGCACGCGTTCTTTCAGATTCTTGCTGGCATCGACCTTGAACGAAATCGCCAGAATCCGTTTGGGATATCGGCAGGTGCCTGTGCGTAAAAGGAAGTCTGCTCGCTGCGCCAGCATCTCAGTCTTGCCTGCGCCGGGCCCAGCTGTGAGTGCAAGGCAACGCTCCTGCTCTTTTGCGGCAAGCAACGCGTTCGGTTCGAGCGTCAGCCCGTCTGCGGGCCGCCAGGCGTCGATAGCAATCACTCAGGCAGCTCCGCCAGTTTGGCGATAACGGCATCGGCCAGCCGGCTCAGTGATGCGGGCATGTCCTCCAGCAGCTCTGTATCCGTCAGTTGGGCAAGCGCCTCGATGTGGGCTGCTGGTTTGCTGCCAAGTTTGAACCGCTGGTGATAGGTGCTGAACAGATTCAGTTCATCTTCACTGTACTGGCCTGCGTCATGATGGCTTTTCCCAAGTACAGCCTTGATCGTTGATTCATCGGGCTCTTCTTCTTCGACTCCATAGGCTTCTGGGAAGGCAAGCAGCATGGCGAAATCGAGGTCTAATGGAGAAGAGAAATAAACGCCACGCTTTTCGAGCGCTTCGATATAGCAGCTGTAGTCATCGTCCCGGACCTTGTATTTTTCAGAGTCCCATTTAGGGATCTCGTAGTCATCCGGCAATTTCTTCTTGGGGCGATATAGACCTAGCTGATCGTTAACGTATTTGATTCGTCCCCAACCTGCGGCGTAACGCGCCACATCCAGATCAAGGAGCGTCAGGTAAGGGATCTGCAAAGCTGAGAGCAGGCGCCAGAAGTGATTGACGTGCCTGCCCCCCAGAGGCGCAATCGTGACTGCTGATTCATCAACTGGAGCGCCTTTGACTTGCAGCAGGCGTGGCAACACGATCTCTTCGCTATCGCCTTCGCCCAGGACGACGAGCCGCGAGAAATAGACCTCAGGAAATGCCTGGACGGCTTCCCGTACAAATTTGTGTGCGTCGTCCGTGTTTTCCGGCAATAGGATTTGAGTGACGCGTGATTGCCGATCTTCGGTCAGTCGAAGATAGCGGATGTGCTCTGGCGCAACGCGGCGCAGCATCGACGGCGCATGCGTAGCGATGAGGGCCTGGGCGTCCGGGTGCTGAACCATGGTGTTTAAGGCACTAACGATCCGCCCGAGGTAGTGCGGGGAGAGGCTGTTTTCGGGTTCTTCAACGGCGACCAGGGTAAAGACAGGTGGGCGCAATTTGTCGGGATCAAACGACGTGTCTTGCCCGGCGAGTACGGCGCGGCCGATGGCTTGAGACGACAGTGCGAGAGACAGGTACAGCATCGACTTCTGACCGTCACTCAGCCGCGAAAAATCGACCAGACTCTCATCGTGCCCAGGCGAAAATGAAACCGACATGTGGCGCAGTAAGGACTCGATCTCGGAGGCCACAAAGGTGATCTTCGGATCGGTGAAGAACTTGCCTTTGTGCAGCGTGTACCATGTTGTTTTGAGGCTTTCGCTCAACGCATTGACTGACGGGTTCATCGCCAAGCTGTCACTGATCTGATCGGTCAGCGTCTTGATCTCGTCACGCTCCGCATCCCACTTCACTGCGCGAAGCATTTTTCCTAGAAGGGCATTGGCGCCGTATGCGATGTGGTCGGCCGGATCACGCTGTGCCGGAAGATAGTGGACGTGGATTTGGTTACGCTCAGCTCTGGGAACTTGCGCAGTGCTGAGTGGCTCGCCGTCAGCATCCAGGTCCAGCACGTACGACATGGATTCTTCGATATCACCATCCACACCCAAGCTCGCATTGAGACGGTAACGAACGCGCGGAATACCGTCGAGCTCATCCAGCCGCATATGTGCAAAATGCGGGGCTACGGTTGTGTTGTCTTCGTCTTCTGCCAGCTCGGGAAAAAGGAAGTCGGCCTCGATCCATAGCTGACGCTCAGCAGGCGGCGCTGCTTCGTTTAATGGGACATGAAAGTCCGAGCGCAGGATTCGGCGTAGTGATGGATCAAAGGCAAACAGACGGCAAAGGGCTTGGAGTGCTGCTGTCTTGCCAGAGCCGTTAGGGCCGATGAGGTAAGTAATCTCCTCCAGCCGAATTTCGGTGGGCGCCGCTCCGAAGGATTGGAAGTTCGAGAGCCGGATCGTTTGAAGCTTCATTGGGTGTCCTCAGCCTTGGAAAGGCCATCAAGCGTTTCCATCAATGCGTCCATCTGAAGCCAAAATGCACGCCCTTCGGTATGCCATTGTTCCCAGGTAGAGCGTAGCGATACCGCGTCACCATTGCTGTCGGTGGCAACAGCGGCGGTAGTGCGCTTTACGTACAACGGGATCGATAGGTTACCTGCATTGGCACCGATCTCGGCCAGGGTGGCGACTTTGGCAAAGCCGGGCTCATCAGCAAAAGCATTCAAGGCGGCCAAAATACGATGCTGGTGCTCGGGCTTCAGAAAGCTCTGCGCGCGTTCCCGGGTGACCTCGTTCACCGCGTCGATGAAGATCACCTTCCCCTTGCGAGCGGCGGCCTTCTTGCGGTTGCAGATGACGATGCACGACTCCATCGGGGAGTTGTAGAACAGGTTGGGGCCCAAGCCGATGACTGCCTCGACCCAGTCCTGCTCGACCATCTTGGCGCGCATGGACTGTTCTTCGTTACGGAACAGCACACCGTGGGGCCAGAGCACGGCACTACGTCCCTTGGCCGTGAGGCTGGTCAGGATGTGCTGCTGGAACGCGTAATCGGCGCGGCCTTGCGGCGGCGTGCCAAGCGAATTGCGGCCCCACTTGTCCCTGCTCCAGGCCTCGCGATTCCATTGTTTAATGGAGTAAGGCGGGTTGGCCAGGATCACGTCGAACTGGCGCAGGCGGTCACCTTCGATGTGCTTGGGTTCTGCCAGGGTGTCACCCCGGATGATCTCGAAGTCCTCCACGCCATGCAGGAACAGATTCATGCGGGCGATGGATGAGGTAATGAGGTTGCGCTCCTGCCCGTAGAGCTTGAGCGTGCGGTACTCTCCGCCCGAGCGCTTCACTTCGTCCAGCGCTGAAATCAACATGCCGCCGGTACCGCACGTGGGGTCGTAAATCGACTCGCCCGCCTGAGGTGCAAGAAGTTGCGTCATCAAGTGGACGACGGTGCGGTTGGTGTAGAACTCGGCTGCCGTGTGGCCGGAATCGTCCGCGAACTTCTTGATCAGGTACTCGTAGGCGTTGCCGAGCTCGTCCTCTGGGACGTTGGCCACCGAGAGTGTCTGGGTCGAAAAGTGCTCGATCAGGTTTTTCAGTGTTTCATCGGGCAGCCGCTCGCGATTGGTCCAGGGGGCATCGCCGAAGATGCCGTCGAGCAGGTCCGGGTTGGCGGTCTCGATGGCGCGCATGGCCTTTTGGATGGCCGCGCCGACGTTCTTGGGCGCCTGACGGACATCGTTCCAGTGCGCCCCTTCGGGGATCTGGAAGCGGTGGTTCTCGGCAAACTGGGCATAGGAGAGGTCGCCCTTCGAGTTCGCCAGGGCCGCCTGGTATTCCTCCTCCCACACATCCGACACGCGCTTGTAGAACAGCAGCGGGAAGATGAACTGCTTGTAGTCGCCGGCGTCGATGAGGCCGCGCAGCAGAACGGCTGCGCCCCACAGGTAGCTTTCGAGTTCTTGTTGGCTGATGCGTTTGGTGCTACGAGCTTTCTCTTGTTCCATCTGGGCAAATTTTTCCTTCAGTCGAGCGCGCGCAGAATTAGCCAGTTCTTCAGTAAAGATCTTGTTGTCTTTGAATGGGCGGTCCGAACTCATTTCAGCCATCCCCCTTCAGTCATGACCTGCGCGAGCCGCTCTTCGGCTTCACGGCAGCGGGTGAGCGCGTCCTTGAATGCCGCGATGGCATCGGGCAGCGGTGGGATGTCTTCTTGCAATGGCGGCAGGACATAGCGCGAGATGTTCAGCGTCCAGTCCTCGGCTTTGATCTCGTCGAGGCTGACCACGCGGACCGCGTCCCGCACATCGGCAAAGCCGCGATACCAGCCGAGGATTTCGGTGGCGTGCTCGGGCTCCAGATAGTTTTGCGCACGACCCCGGCGGAACAGGCGTGACGCATCGGCGATCAGAACCTTTTTCCTGTGCTTAACCGGCTTGCGTTTGCGCAAGACCAGGATGCACGCGGCGAGGCCGGTGCCGTAGAAAAGGTTGGGCGCCAACCCGATCACCGCCTCGACCAGATCCATCTCCAGCAGCTTCTGGCGGATGTTGCCTTCCACACCTTTGCGGAACAGGGCGCCCTGGGGCAGCACCACGGCCATCCGGCCGCTGACGTCGGCCATCGACTTGACCATGTGCTGCACCCACGCGAAGTCACCGCTGGATGCCGGCGGCAGACCGGCAAAGTTGCGGCCGAAGGGATCGTTCAGCCACAGGTCCTCGCCCCACTTTTCCAGCGAAAACGGCGGATTGGCGATGACGCAGTCGAAGGTGGCCAGCCGGTCGCCCTCGAAGAAGGCCGGGCTGCGCAGCGTGTCACCACGCACCACATGGAAATCCTCGATGCCGTGCAGGAACAGGTTCATGCGAGCAATAGAGGAGGTGGTCAGGTTTTTTTCCTGGCCATAGAGCTTGCCCCACAGACGCTTGACGTCACCGTGGGTCTGGCGCACGTGCTCCACGGCCGCCAACAGCATGCCGCCCGTTCCGCAGGCCGGGTCATAGATCGTGTCTGCCTCCTTCGGGTCCAGCATGTCGATCATCAGGCGTACCACGCTACGCGGGGTATAGAACTCGCCGGCCTTCTTGTTGGTGGCGTCAGCAAACTTCTTGATCAGGTATTCGTAGGCATCACCCAGCTGATCGGAATCCACATCCTTGTTGCCGAAGGGCTGCATCGAGAAATGCTCGATCAGATCCTTGAGCAGCGCATCAGACAGACGCTCTTTGTTAGACCACTGTGCATCACCGAAAACGCCATAGAGCGTGTCAGGGTTGGCTTTTTCGATCTCGCGCATGGCGCGCTGCAGGGCAGCGCCGACATTGCTGGCGACCTCACGCACCTCGTTCCAATGGCAGCCCTTAAGAATCTGAAAACGATGGGATTCCGGGTACCAGGCCAACTGTTCATCGCCGGTCTCATCGACGATTTCCTGGTATTCCTCGTCCCAGACATCACAGATGCGCTTGAAGAACAGCAGCGGGAAGATGTAGGTCTTGAAATCAGCGGCATCCACGGGGCCGCGAAGGATGTTCGCCGACTCCCACAGATGGTTTTGCAATGCAGATGAAGTATTCAAATCTGTACTCATAAAGCGCCCTTGGACTTCAGTCGGCTGGACAGCTGGTTGACTCGAGAGTGACGCATCTCTCAACGTGAGACGCGCACTCTGAAATATTTCTGATGGATCATTGCCACGGGAAGCAGGTACTCGATTCAGCTCAGCAGCTCAGCCCAGAGATTTTCTGCCAAGCCAGACTGCTCTTCGCGCAGCTCATCAATACGTGCTTGCAGCTGCATCTCGTGCTGCAGGACTTCGCCAGCACGTGGCTGCTCAGCCAAGGCCACCACTGGAACTTCCAGCTTGCGCAGGGTCTGAATGGAAATCATCGGAATGGTCGAACCGGAAGTAATACCTGAAAGCACACCCTGACCCATCTTCGAACGCAGCCATAGTCCCAGCCAGCGCAGGTCTGCCTTGCCATCGGAACTGCGCAGAACGATGGCCGATTGCCCGGCAATCCAGCCACCTTGCCCAGCTGGCGGAACATCCTCCGGAACGATGCCAACCTTTCCGGTACTACCCTTGGTGATCAGCACCACATCGCCCGGACGGAGAAAGACATCGTTACCACTGCCACTGCGGCGCACAGGTAGAACGATATTGACCTTTTTCTCCGGGGTCTTGATGTAGCCGTTAGCAGGTAGGTCCTGGGCCCCTACTTCCAGCACCTCGATCGCCTCCGGGCCTTCCTGGTTGCGATCCTTGTTGGGCACAGGGTTCAACAACTCCGCGACCTCACCCAACTCAGCCGTTTCCAATCGCTGCATCTGCCCCTGCAGACGCCTCTGCGATTCCGAGACCACATAGCGCTCAACAGCGAATGAAAAATCGTTCGACTGGAGTTCTTCGAAGGAGGCAGTCACTGCCAGATCCTGGCCTAGCAGGGCACTTGCCCGCTCAGTGTCACCTTCAGAAAGTGCATTGCAGTAGGCAACGATGTCGCCGGTGTTGATCAGCGCCTTCCGGGTGCGGTTGATCGATTGGCAAAAATAGGGCTGGCCCGCATCGATGAAGCCGACCCGATCATGGGAACGACGGGTATCAAGAAGCAGCAAGCCACTGCCGATGCCAGTGTTCTTGTAGATCCCACCTGGCAAGCCAACGACCGCCGTCACCCAGCCATTTTCCAGCAGGTATTGTCGCAAGTCACGATCCCTGCCGGGACCAAACAGGAAACTGTTTGGCACAACAATCACGGCACGGCCATCGGTTTGTGCCAGGATGTGCTGGATCATCAGGCCCGTAACCGTTGCCTGCTTGATCGGGAAACGGCCATAAATGTCCTGGTTCGCCACCTCGCTCTTCGGTAGCATTCCGAAGGGTGGGAAAGACATCGCCGAATCAAATTTTTTCAGACGACCGCTTTTGATCGCTGTGGGCGTTGCCAACGGATCAGCCACCTCGCAAAGGATTTTGCCTTTGTGGAAGAGGGCAAAAAGCGCAACCAACGGCGACAGGTAAGGCGTTTCCACGAAAACTTCAATCGCTTCGCAGAGCGTCGCACTGATCAGTTGCCCTTCCATCTCCCACGGGCAGTAGACAGAACGAGCTCCGAACCCGACGGCCAATTCGGCCACCATGGCGACCAGCTCCTTGGGTAATCCAAGTGACGCATCGCGTGGCGTTGCCAGTTCTGCCGCGATATCGGCCGGCAAGAAACGCTCGAAGATGCCACCATCGGCCAGACGCTTGGCAGCAGACAAGGCGCTCTCGATATCCGTACCCGCCGCACGGGCATGGCTTGCCGCCCCGCTGAATGCATGCCCCAGCAGACCGTCAGACATGGAGAGACGGTTGAGCGCTTCGACAATTTCCCGGGAGCCACCGTGGAGCGCCGTCTCTGCCATATCGGCTGGATGAATCTGATGCTCTTCGCCGAGATGTGCCCAGACCAGCAATTGGAATGCCAGCAGTTGCGCGTCCTCCGGGCGTAGCGGCCCGCGCAGCTGATCGGTCAACTGAAACAGTACCTGCCCTGCTTTGCTGTCGGTCATGTTCAATGACTCCGACCTTCGTAGTTGTAAGTGGTCAGCTGGGATTCGCCGGCAGCAACAACGACCAAACCGCCCTTGTCCAGGATCTTGGCCAGCGTGCGTGCTGCATGCATCAGGCGCTCGGCGGCCTTGCGACTGAGGATGAGCTTGTCCCCCTGCTGCTCGCCGTACTCCATGACCAGCTGAACCATGTCCTTGTTGATGCCCCGCTGGGACATCCGCTTCTCGAAGTGAACCTTCTTTCGCATAGCACTTCGTCATCTTTGATGATGTAATCATACATCACAAAGGATCTTATATGGAATACTTTTTTCAAGAAGAGACAGTTATTTTTCCACCTTCTGCAGCTGCTCGACTGAATTGATTTGTAAGCTATTGATTTTTAAAGGAGGATAACACCGCACCTACAGCTCCCCCTTCATCTACTCCGCCCACAAAGCTTGCCAGACCAAGAGAGAGAATGAAGGTGCGCCTGCTCGCCTGCATCCTAAGCGTCGCGACCAAGGGCCAACCAACCAATCGCGCAACGCTACGGCGCATTGAAGCCCCGGAGCTCTAGCCTGACATCATGACCCACCTCGAAAGAACGACGTCTCCCGCCATCAGTAGCGGGGCGGTTTAGAGTCTAGGGGGCGACGTTACCTACACGCAGGCTGTCCAGATAGTCAGCTCACGCCTGCACCTCCGCCTTACGCAGCTCGCCAGGACGAGTAAAGACCAGCGGAGCCAGTCGCAAGGCGCGCAGCGTCGTGAACTGCCCAGTCTAGCGATCGATGGCATGCAAACGCCCCTTTCAGCAAGGCATATCTGCGCTAATTGCAGGCGTGCAGACGTCCAGAGTGATCCAGCAGCAGCCAGCTCCTCATGGCATACCAGATGGCATACCAGCCAGGCCATAAATGAAAAAAGCCCTTGGATATCAAGGGCTTAGTTCAAGTATCTGGCGGAGAGGGGGGGATTCGAACCCCCGAGGCGCTATAAACGCCTGCCTGATTTCGAGTCAGGTACATTCAACCGCTCTGCCACCTCTCCAGATGTCCCCGGCGAACCGGGCTGCGAATGATAAGGGGCATCAGCTGCGCGGACAAGCGGTTTTTAACAAAAAAGCACTATTGGCCATCCAGGCGCTGCATTCCGCCAGCCAAACGAGTGTCTGCGGGCGCTTGCCGTACACCTCCATGAACGCGATGATGCAGTGACCTTCACAACTGAAACACCGCCCGCTCGGGCACTCATGATCGAATTCGGACACCTCAGTCACGTCGGCCTGCGCCGCCAGCTCAATGAAGACACCTACTACGGTGACGGCGAGCTTGGCTTGTGGCTGGTGGCCGACGGTATGGGCGGCCATGCCTGCGGCGAGGTAGCCAGCGCCCTGGCGCGCGAAACCATCGTCCGCGAGGTACGCAATGGTGCCTCGCTGGTGCAGGCCATCCGCACCGCCGATGAGGAGATCATCCGCAGCTCCCGCCGCCGCAACGACAGCCTGCCGATGGGCACCACCGTGGTGGCCGCACGCGTGCAGGGCAATCGCTTCGAAGTGGCCTGGATTGGCGACAGCCGCGCCTATCTGTGGCGCGACGGCAAGCTGGGCCAGCTCAGCCAGGACCACAGTTATGTGCAGGAACTGATCGCCCAGGGCACGCTCACCGCCGAGCAGGCCCGCGCGCATCCGCACCGCAACGTGGTTACCCAGGCATTGGGCGTCACCGATCCGGCGCACCTCAACGTCGCCACCACCACCGGCGAACTCCGCCCCGGCATGCAGCTGTTGCTCTGCAGTGACGGGCTTACCGAAGAAGTCGACGATGCCGGCCTCACCGAGGCACTGGCCCACGGCGATTGCAGCGCGCAGGAATGCGTGGATGCGCTGGGCGCCGCCGCACTGGATGGCGGCGGCTCGGAAACCGCCCCGGTCGTCCTGGGCCGCGGCCACTACGCCAGGGGAATTCCATTTCATTCAACGACCGGCGCGACTCAGGCCGGCTCGCTCGGCGCTGGCTCGCCGTCCCACCACGCATGACCGGCTTTCTTGCGCAGCCTGGCCAGGCGCGCCTCGTGCGCCTCCTGCTCGGAGGCGGTCACCAGTACGCGGGGGCGCGGCAACAGCGCCGACACGTCGAACGTCTGTACAACACCGCCGGCACTGGTCGATTCGGCTTCCGGCTGACCAAAACCAATTTCCTCCTGGCCCGAGGTCAGCGCGATATAGACGTCGGCAAGGATCTGCGCATCGAGCAGGCCGCCATGCAGCGTGCGGTGGGCATTGTCCACGCCCAGCCGCCGGCACAGCGCATCCAGCGAGTTGCGCTGGCCGGGATAGCGCTCACGGGCCATCGCCAGGGTATCGGTCACCGTCACCCGGTTGGCCAGGCGGCCCTTGCCGGCCAGGCTCATCTCGTTTTCAAGGAAGCCCATGTCGAACGAAGCGTTGTGGATGATCAGCTCGGCGCCATCCACATAGGCGAGGAACTCATCCACCACTTCTTCGAAGCGCGGCTTGTCGGCGAGGAAGTCCAGGCTCAGGCCGGTGACTTCCGCCGCGCCGGATTCAAAGTCGCAATCCGGCTTCAGGTAACGGTGGAAATTGTTGCCACTGGGCCGTCGCTCAAGCAGCTCCACGCAGCCGATTTCGACCACGCGGTTGCCCTTCTTCCATTCCAGGCCGGTGGTTTCGGTATCAAGGACGATCTGGCGCATCGGCTACCTCAGTTGCTCGCGGCGCCAGCGCGCACGCGGATTGCAGCATCGCGGGCCAACTGGTCCACGCGTTCGTTGTCCGGGTCACCGGAATGGCCTTTGACCCAGCGCCAATCAATCTGATGGCGCTGGGTGGCTTCATGCAGGCGCTCCCACAGGTCACGGTTCTTGACCTGGTCACCGCCAGCGGTCTTCCAGTTGCGACGCACCCAGCCCGGCATCCACTCGGTGATGCCCTGGCGCACGTACTGCGAATCGGTGAACAAGGTGATGTTGCAAGGCTCGCTGAGCGTTTCCAGGCCCATGATCGCGGCCATCAACTCCATCCGGTTGTTGGTGGTATGTGCTTCGCCACCGGCCAGCTCGCGCTCATGGCCCTTGTAGCGCAACAACGCGCCCCATCCGCCGGGGCCTGGATTGCCGAGGCAGGCGCCGTCGGTATGTACTTCAATTGACTTCATAGTGTTCCGTTGAATTCAGGTCGCCACCGGGCCGCGCCAACTGACGCGACTGGCCTTGATCGGGCCGATGTAAGCCTCGGTGCGTTTTTCAGCTTCCAGCACGCACAAGGCGCGCAGGGCCGGCAAAGCCGTGCCCGGGGTGTTGCCCGACTGCGTCCATAGCGGGCCATAGTGCCGCAGCGAGCGACATCGTATGCCTTGCCGCTGCAATAGTGTCCTGCAACGTGTCACCGAGGGTGGCCGCGCGCCCTGCCACTGCCAGTGCGCGCGGTAGGGACTGCAGCGGTTGAGCAGGGTCACCCAGACCCGACCGCCGGGCATCAGCACCCGCGCGCATTCGGACAACAAGGGTTCCAGCTCCTCGGCCGCCGGGTGCTCGATGACGATCGCCTTGATCGACTCGCTGGGCAGCGGCAACGGCAGGCTGCAGCGCACATCTCCTACCCAGCCGGGCGTTTGCGGATTGCGATGCAGGCGCAGGCCACGCCCCTGTGGAGGCGGATCAGGCAGCCAGGAAGCGTCTGGTGCCAGCCACAGCCACGGCGGCGATGGAAATCCGCGCATTTGTTCAGACAGCAGCCGCTGCTCCCATTCGCGCATCGCCTGCGCCCCGGCTTTCTCAAACCAGGGCGAGACTGCAGCTTGACGGGGGGACGAGGCGGCAGGCATTTTTCAATTCTATGCGACTGATCGCCCTGCCCGCATTTCAGGACAACTACATCTGGGCGCTGCAAACGCCCGATGACCGCACGATTTTCGTCGACCCTGGCCAGGCCGGTCCGGTTTTCGAGGCCGCTGCGCAAGGCATGCAGCCTGCAGGTGTCCTGCTCACCCACCACCACGACGACCATATCGGCGGGGTGGCGGAGTTGCGCGAGCGCTGGCCGCGCTTGCGGGTCATCGCGCCGGTAGATGAACGCATCGCTCTGGAATGTGAACGAGTCAGCGAAGGCAACCGGGTAGAATTGTCGGGCTTCGACTTCAGCGTGATGGAAGTTCCCGGTCACACCCGAAGCCATATTGCCTACTACGGCCACGACCATTTGTTCAGTGGCGACATGTTGTTCAGCTTGGGCTGTGGACGCATGTTCGAAGGTACGCCGGCCCAGATGTTGGCCTCGCTCCGGCGAATGGCCGCCCTGCCCCCACAGACACTGGTCTGCTGCGGGCACGAATACACGCTGGCCAATGCCGTGTTTGCGCGGCATGTCGACCCCACCAACGCGGCATTGCAGCGCCGCCAACAGGAAGCCTCGGACATGCGCAGCAGTTCCCGTCCTACCGTTCCCGCCATCCTGGCAAGCGAACTGGAATGCAATCCGTTTCTGCGGACCGCCGATACCGCCATCGTTGCAGCGATCGCGGCGCGGCTTGGTCGCGCGCCCACCGACGAGGTGGAAGTCTTCGCCGAATTGCGGCGGTGGAAAGACGGTTTTCGCGCATGAGGCGGCTCTGCCTGCCGTTGGCGCTGGGGATGTTGTTGGGCACGGGCAGCGGCACGCTGGCCGCGCAGACGCTTCCAGTCAGCGCCGGCATGACCCAGAACGTCGCCGCGCTCACTGCATTACCGTTGGACCCGGCCTCGCTGCCGGCCCCGACCACCCGTAACGGCCGCGAGATCTTCGCCAACTTCCGTGAGGGCCTGGCCGCACCACAGTGCGACGCCGAAGCCACCAGCGCACGCTGGCGCAAGCAGTTCTCGCACGCCCCGTCGCGACTGGGCAATGTCGAGGACGATGCGCTGCCGCTGTTCGGCTACGTCGTCGACGAGCTGCGCAGCGCCGGCCTGCCGACTGAATTCGCGCTGATCCCCTTCGTGGAAAGCGGCTACCGCCCCGGCGCCCGCAACGCCAGCGGCCCGGCCGGGCTGTGGCAGTTCATCGCCACCACCGCGCGCAACCACCGCGTGCCGATGGAGAAGGGCTATGACGGCCGCCTGTCGGCCGTGGATTCCACCCGCGCCGCGGTGCGCTACCTGAAGACCCTGCACGGCATGTTTGCCGGTGACTGGCAGCTGGCGGTGATGGCCTACAACGCTGGTGAATACCGCATCCTGCAGTCGCTGCGCCGCGGCGGCATGAACGCACAGAACGCCACGGCTTCCGAGCTGCCGGGGCTGTCGCCGATCACCTACGCCTATGTTGAAAAGCTGCATGCCCTGGCCTGCGTGCTGGAACAGGCCGAGAACGAACCCGACCTGATGGCGGCGCTGGACCGGCAGGTGCCGATCCTGAAGGGCCACACCCTGCCGGCCAACACCACCTTGGCCGCCTGGTCGGCGCAGAATGCGCTGGATCCGGCCCGCATCGCCCGCCTCAACCCCGCCCTGACCAGCTCGCGCTCCGGTACCCGGGTGTTGGCACCGGCTGCGGCCATGGGCAGCGTGGAGAGCGACAACAGCGACAGCGTGCTGGTAGCCACCCGCGACGCGGCACCTGCCGCAGCGACGCCCGTCGCCAGCCGCCGTCCTGCTGCTCCCTCGCGCGCGGTCGCCTCGGCCAGCACTGGCAGCCGCCACACCGTCCGCAGCGGCGAATCGGCCTGGACCATCGCCCGCCGCTACGGCATTTCGGTGAAGACCCTGCTCTCGTCCAACAACCTGGATGCCAGCGCGGTGCTGAAGCCGGGCATGGTGCTGCGTTACGACGAGGCGCGCTGAGCCACCGCTCTCAAATGAAAGCAGAACCAGAAGCCCGGCCAAAAACCGGGCTTCTGCGTTTGATGTTGAGCTTCTGCGTTTGATGTAGTGCCGAGCCATGCTCGGCAGGGGCTTTGCCGCTGACCTCTTCGCTTGTGGGAGCGGTGTGAGCCGGGAAACTGGTGATCTTTACGGTTGCGCGGATGCCGGCGATTTCATTGCTGCCGGCTTCGCGGCTGACGCAGCTCCCACAAACTGGAAGAACACCGGTAACGCCCCTGCCGAGCATGGCTCGGCACTACATAACAAAAAGCCCGGCTTTCGCCGGGCTCTTGTTTGTTGCTGCTCAGATCCTCAGATGCTCAGAGCTGGGATTCCTGCACCTGCACCTTGTAGCGCTTGCGCATGCCGTCGACATAGGCCTTGGCTGCAGCGGCGCCGTCGATCTGGCTCAGCTGGTCCTTGAGCATGGCCTGCTGCGCTTCCGGCACTTCGGCCGGGTTGCCCGGCGTCACCTTGGTGACCGCGAACACGGCATAGCGGCCCGGCTCCATCTCGACCTTGCCATAGCTCGGCTTGTCGCCGACCGGAGCCGCGGCGGTGAATGCAGCGCGGTTGGCTTCAGCGGTCGGCATCGGCGCGGTGCGCGGCAGGCCCGGCATCGGCAGCAACTGCAGCTGCTCGCTACCAGCCAATGCCTGCAGGGTCTGGCCGGCATTCAACTTGGCCAGCAGGGCATCAGCCGCCTTCTTCGAGGCTTCTTCGGAACGGTGCGCACGTACCGCGGCAATCACCTGCTCACGCGCCTGCGCAAGCGGAATCGTCTGCTCCGGGGTGTGTGCGGTAACGCGGACCATGACCGTGTGGTTCGGCGCCAGTTCGATCGGGTCGCTGACCGTACCGTCTTCCTTCAACGTATCGGAGAACACAGCCTTCAGCACGGCCGGATTGGCAGCGATGCCGCTGGCGGTGGCGCGGTTGAACGGACCCAGGGTCTGCACCGGCAGGCCAACTTCCTTGGCGGCGCCACCCAGCTCGGTCGGGTTCTTGTAGACCAGATCGACCAGGCGACCGCTCAGCTCATTGAATGCCTTCTCGGTATCTGCCTGCAGCTGCTCGGCAGCCAACTGGTCACGCACTTCCTCGAACGGACGGCCTTCGCCACCCTTGATCTCGCGCAGCTTCAACACGTGGTAGCCAAACTCGGTCTTGACCGGGCCGACCACATCCCCGGCCTTCATCGCGAACAGCGCGTCTTCGAACGGCTTGACCATCACGCCCTTCTCAACCCAGCCCAGGTCGCCACCGGAATCCTTGGAGCCCGGATCTTCCGAGTTGGCCTTGGCCAGCGCGGCGAAATCGGCACCCGGCTGCTTGGCCTCCACGGCCAGCTTGGCCGCCTTGGCCTCGGCGGCCTTCTCATCGCTGCCCTTGGCAATCAGGATGTGCGAAGCCAGACGCTGGTCGGCGCTGACAAAACGCGCCTTCTCGTCTTCATAGCGCTGACGCAGCGTGGCTTCGTCAGCCGCCGTCGCTGCCGGCATGCTGGCAGCGTTGAGCTCGACGTATTCGATGGTGACGCTTTCCGGCTGGCGGAAGTCCTTCGGATGCGCCTTGTACCACTGGTCGATCTCGGCGTCCGTGACCGCTGCAGTATCAGGCGCAACGACCGGCAACAGTGCGAATTCCACGTCGCGGGTTTCGCCCAGCAGCTTCAGCAGACGCTCGCTCTCACCCTTGGTGGTGAAGCCCGAGCCGGCCAGCGCCGACGGAATGATCGACTGCTGCAGGCTGGTACGCACCAGCTGCTCGAACATCGCCGGCGTACGCGGCGGCATGCTCTGCGCAAGCGCCAGGCGGTACTGGTCCGGATCGAACTTGCCATCCTTCTGGAACGCAGGAATCGCAGCGATGTAGTCGCGCACGGCCTTGTCGCCGATGACGATATGCGCGTCTTCAGCCGCCAGGCGCACCACCTGCTCGTCGATCAGCTGATCGAGCACGAGGCGCTTGTTCTCGGCGGTTTCAAACTCGCGCGGGTCGAAGTTGTCGCCCTGCTGCTCGCGCGCCTGCATGCGCGCCTGTTCAAAACGGGTACGGAAGTCCTCGACGCTGACTTCGTGGTGGTTCCAAAGGAACGACATCGGCCACCATGACGGTGCCGAGGTCCACCACGACGGCGGCGCCGACACTTTGGCAACGTTCTGTGCGCCGACACCACCGAGGTAGCTGTTGTCGATCACAAACAGGAACGGGATCATCAACAGGCCCATGATCACCGTAACGATCCAGCCTGAGGTCTTGTCGCGAAGTTTCTGCAGCATGGGCAAATCGAGGCCTGAGTGGCGAGCCGGGCAGTTTAACCCGCTTCCTGCCCCGCGCCCAACTCGGCCGCTGCCAATAGCGGGGCAAAAAAAAAGCCCCGGCTTGCGCCGAGGGCTTTGAGACATCTGGCGGAGCGGACGGGACTCGAACCCGCGACCTCCGGCGTGACAGGCCAGCATTCTAACCAACTGAACTACCGCTCCACACTTTCAAACTGTACTGCAATGCTTAACTTGGTGGGTGCTGAGGGTTTCGAACCCCCGACCCTCTCCGTGTAAGGGAGACGCTCTACCGCTGAGCTAAGCACCCCAGCTGAGCCGCTTAGTTTACAGCGTCTTTCAGAGCTTTACCAGCCTTGAAGGCAGGATTTTTTGCAGCAGCGATTTTGATCTCTTCGCCGGTCTTCGGGTTACGGCCGGTGCGCGCAGCGCGCTCACGAACCTGGAACGTACCGAAGCCCACCAGAGTCACGGCATCACCCTTCTTCAGGGCCTTGGTGATCTCGGCGATGACGGCATCAACCGCACGGCCAGCTTCAGCCTTGGTCAGGTCAGCAGCACCGGCAACGCCATCGATCAATTCGGTCTTGTTCATTCTGTAAAACTCCCTTTGCGGTAATCCGCGGAATTATTGAGTGGCACCCGTACGTCCCCAAGACGCGCGACTGCCGAAGAACCTGCAAACACGCCGACAAAAAACCACTGCCGCGTGAGTCGCACTTTTATACCAGCGCCCCCCTACCCACGCAAGCTGAAAAGCCTTTAATGACGCGGGTTTTGAGGGGTTTTACGTTCACATTTCAGTGCTTGACGCGGGCCGTGGGAGCTGCCTTCGCCTTGCCGCGAACTGCGACACGCTGCGCACTTTTGCCTGCTTTCTTCGGCCTCAGCGGCGTTGCCAAGGCGATATCCAGCACTTCGTCGATCCACTTCACCGGCACGATCGTCAGGTCGCGGGTGACATTGGCCGGGATGTCCACCAGATCCTTGCGGTTCTCTTCGGGAATCACCACGGTGCGGATGCCGCCGCGCAGCGCGGCCAGCAGCTTCTCCTTCAGGCCACCGATCGCAGTGACGCGACCACGCAGGGTGATCTCACCGGTCATCGCCACTTCGGCCTTGACCGGCACCTTGGTCAGCGTGGACACCAGCGAAGTCACCATCGCGATGCCGGCGCTCGGACCATCCTTCGGCGTCGCGCCATCGGGCACGTGCAGGTGGACATCGTGTTTCTGCAGGAAATCCACGTCGATGCCGAGTGCTTCGGCACGTGCACGCACCACCGACAAGGCGGCCGTGGCCGATTCCTTCATCACGTTGCCAAGCTGGCCGGTGAGCGTCACCGCACCCTTGCCCGGGATCAGCGTCGACTCAACCTGCAACAGCTCGCCGCCGACTTCGGTCCAGGCGAGGCCGGTGACCAGGCCGATCTCGTTTTCTTCCTCGGCACGGCCGAAGTCGAAACGCTGCACGCCCAGGTACTTGTCCAGGTTCTTCGCATCCACAACCACCAAGGCCTTCGGCTTCTTGGCCGACTTCTTGGCGGCAGCCTTCTTCACCGGCTGCGGGCCGGCCAGGGCGATTTCCTTCACCACCTTGCGGCAGATCTTGGCGATCTCGCGCTCGAGGTTACGCACGCCGGATTCGCGCGTGTAATAACGCACGATGCCGCGGATGGCATCCTCTTCGATTGCCAGTTCTTCAGCCTTCAGGCCATTGGCCTTGAGCTGCTTGCTGAGCAGGTAACGCATGGCAATGTTGAGCTTCTCATCCTCGGTGTAACCCGGGATGCGGATCACTTCCATACGGTCCAGCAATGGGCCCGGAATGTTCAGCGAGTTGGAGGTCGCCACGAACATCACTTCGCTCAGGTCCAGGTCGACCTCGAGGTAGTGATCGTTGAAGGCGTTGTTCTGTTCCGGGTCCAGCACTTCAAGCAGCGCCGAGGACGGATCGCCGCGGAAATCCATCGACATCTTGTCGATTTCATCCAGCACGAACAGCGGGTTCTTGCTGCCGACCTTGTTGAGGTTCTGCACGATGCGGCCCGGCATCGAACCAACATAGGTACGGCGATGGCCACGGATCTCGGCCTCGTCGCGCACGCCACCCAGGCTCATGCGCACGAACTTGCGATTGGTCGCCTTGGCGATGGACTGACCCAGCGAGGTCTTGCCCACGCCCGGCGGACCGACCAGGCACAGGATCGGACCCTTCATCTGCTTCACTCGCGCCTGCACTGCAAGGTATTCAAGGATGCGATCCTTGACCTTGTCCAGGCCGTAATGGTCGGCATCCAACGTGTCCTGCGCGACCTTCAGGTCCTTACGGACCTTGGTGCGCTTCTTCCACGGCACGCCCAGCAGCCATTCCAGATAATTGCGCACCACCGCGGCTTCGGCCGACATCGGCGACATCTGCTTGAGCTTGTTGAGCTCGTTCTTGGCCTTGGTTTCAACCGACTTGGGCATGCCGGCTTCGGCGATCTTGCGCGCCAGCTCTTCCATCTCACCCGGCGCTTCATCCAGGTCACCCAGTTCTTTCTGGATGGCCTTCATCTGCTCGTTGAGGTAGTACTCGCGCTGGCTCTTCTCCATCTGCGATTTGACGCGACCGCGGATGCGCTTCTCCAGCTGCTGCACGTCGATCTCGCCGTCGACCAGGCCGACCAGCATTTCCAGGCGGTCGCCAACCTGCAGGGTTTCCAGCAGCTTCTGCTTGTCGGCCAAGCGCACGCCGATGTGGGCGGCAATGGTATCGGCCAGACGCGTTGGTTCTTCGATGCCAGCCAGGGTCTGCAACAGCTCCGGCGGCAGCTTGCGGTTGGTCTTGACGTACTGCTCGAACAGCGACATCAGCGAACGGGCAATCGCCTCGATTTCGCGCGGCTCGCGCGATTCGTCGGATTCGATTTCCATGCCATGGCCCTGCAGCGAGCCATCCTGCTCATAGACCTTGTCCACGGCAACGCGCGACAGGCCTTCAACCAGCACCTTGATGGTGCCGTCGGGCAGTTTCAACAATTGCAGCACCTGTGCCAGGGTGCCGACCGTGTACAGGTCAGCAGCCGCCGGGTCGTCGGTTTCAGCCGACTTCTGCGCAAGCAGCAGGATGCGCTTGTCGGCCTCCATCGCGCGCTCCAGCGCCTGCATGGACTTGTCGCGGCCCACAAACAGGGGGATGACCATGTGCGGGAACACCACCACGTCGCGCAGCGGCAGGACCGGCAGGTCGAGGACTTCGAGTTGGGACTGGGCCATGGGGGCTCCGAGATTCGGTGGAGGCTAAATAAAAAAGCCGATGGCCCCGTTATGGGGCCATCGGCGAGGTGTTGCAAGAGCTGTCGAAAGCTGAACGTGAGCGGCGCAACCGCCTATTCACCTCAGTTCGCCCGGGTTCACTCGCCAGAGGCGGTTTTGACCGGTTCCGGCGGCGTCTGGTAGACGATGTAGGGCTCGGATTTGTTCTCGATGACCGATTCGTCCACGACCACCTTGCTGACGTTTTCCTGCGAGGGCAGCTCGTACATGGTGTCCAGCAACACCGACTCGACGATGGTGCGCAGGCCACGGGCGCCGGTCTTGCGCTTGAGCGCCTTCTTGGCGATGGCCGACAGCGCATCGGGGCGGAACTCCAGCTCCACGTTCTCCATCTCGAACAGCTTCTTGAACTGCTTGGTGATGGCGTTCTTGGGCTCGGTCAGGATCTGGATCAGGGCGGCTTCGTCCAGCTCTTCCAGGGTCGCGACCACCGGCAGGCGACCAACGAATTCCGGGATCAGGCCGAACTTGATCAGGTCTTCCGGCTCGACTTCAGCCAGCACCTTGCCCACTTCCTGCTTGCGCTCGGCACTCTTCACCTTGGCACCGAAACCAATGCTGCTGGTATCGGTGGAACGGGCCTGGATCACCTTGTCCAGGCCGGCGAACGCGCCGCCGCAGATGAACAGGATGTTTTTGGTGTCGACCTGCAGGAACTCCTGCTGCGGGTGCTTGCGGCCACCCTGCGGCGGAACGCTGGCCACGGTGCCTTCGATCAGCTTCAGCAGGGCCTGCTGTACGCCTTCGCCGGACACATCGCGGGTGATCGACGGGTTCTCGCTCTTGCGCGAGATCTTGTCGATTTCATCGATGTAGACGATGCCCTGCTGCGCCTTCTCGACATCGTAGTCGCACTTCTGCAGCAGCTTCTGGATGATGTTTTCCACATCCTCGCCCACGTAACCGGCTTCGGTCAGGGTGGTCGCATCGGCCATGGTGAACGGCACGTTGAGCAGGCGCGCCAGCGTTTCGGCCAGCAGCGTCTTGCCCGAACCGGTCGGGCCGACCAGCAGGATGTTGGACTTGGACAGCTCAACGTCGTCGCTCTTGGAACGGCTCTCGATGCGCTTGTAGTGGTTGTACACCGCCACCGCCAGCGTGCGCTTGGCGCGATTCTGGCCAATCACGTACTGGTCGAGCACCTCGAGGATCTCGCGCGGCTTGGGCAGCGAACTGCGCGCCGACTGCGCCTTTTCCTCAAGTTCCTCACGGATGATGTCGTTGCACAGCTCCACGCATTCATCACAGATGAACACGCTCGGGCCTGCGATCAGCTTACGAACTTCGTGCTGACTCTTGCCGCAGAACGAGCAGTACAGAATCTTGCCGCTGCTGTCCCCGGTACGACCTTGCCGGTCTTCGCTCATGCTTCGCTTACCCAGTTGCTTCCCCCTCTGAACAGGGGGTTCAATTTCGAGAATAGCACAGGGCCGGAGGGACACCAGTCCGGTTCCGACCCTGCAAAATCAGGCCGATTTTCTGGCCGTTCAACGCATCAGGACGCCTGGATGCTCTCTTCCGGACGGCGCTCCAGCACCTGGTCCACCAGGCCGTAAGCCGCAGCTTCGGCCGCGCTCTTGAAGTTGTCACGCTCGGTGTCGCGGGCGATGGTCTCCAGGTCCTGGCCGGTGTGTTTGGCCAGCACTTCATTCAGGCGCGAACGCAGGGTCAGGATCTCACGGGCGTGGATGTCGATGTCCGTGGCTTGGCCCTGGTAGCCGCCAAGCGGCTGGTGGATCATCACGCGCGAGTTCGGCAGCGCGAAACGCTTGCCCGGCGCACCAGCAGCCAGCAGCAGCGCGCCCATCGAGGCGGCCTGGCCGATGCAGGTGGTGCTCACGTCCGGCTTGATGTACTGCATGGTGTCGTAGATCGCCATGCCAGCCGTGACCACGCCGCCCGGCGAGTTGATGTAGATGCTGATTTCCTTTTCCGGGTTTTCCGACTCAAGGAACAGCAGCTGCGCGACCACAACATTCGCCATGTGGTCGTCGATCGGACCGACCAGGAAAATCAGGCGCTCTTTGAGCAGGCGCGAATAGATATCGTAGGCGCGCTCGCCGCGGCTGGTCTGTTCGACCACCATCGGAACCATGTTCAGAGCTTTGGTTCGGTTGTCCATTACGTGAGGCACCTATTTTGGGAGGGAACTCCCCGCGCCGCAGCGCGGGGATGAAACACCGCCAGCTTACTGGCGGATGGCTTCCTGGAACGTCAAGGCCTGCTCGGTGTGCTGGGCACGCTCGGCGATCCAGTCGATGACCTGCTCTTCCATCACACGGTTCTGCAGACCCGACATAAGCTGGGGATCATTGCGGTACATCTCAATGACCTGCTCCGGCTCTTCGTAGGTCGAAGCGATCAGGCGCATGGTTTCGTTCAGGCGCTTCGGGTCCAGGCGCAGCTCGTTCTTGCGGGCCACTTCACCGACCAGCAGGCCGACCAGCACGCGCTTGGAAGCGGCGTCCTTGAAGCCTTCGTGGGCATCGGCCGGCACTTCGCCCGGGTTGCCGCCCTGGCGACGGATGGCATCGATCTGCTGGGCCAGCATCGAGCGGGCTTCACCCTCGACCAGGCGCGGCGGCAGCTCGACCGAGGAATAGGCGGCGATCAGCTGCTCACCCACTTCACGGCGCAGGCGGTTCATCAGCGCGCCCTTCAGCTCGCGCTCCAGGTTGGAACGGATGTCGGCGCGGAACTGCTCCACGTCGCCGTTCTTCACGCCGAAGCTCTTGATGAAGGCGGTATCGACTTCCGGCATGTCCTGCTCGGACACTTCAACAGCCTTGACGGTGACCTGCACGGTCTTGCCCGCCAGTGCCGGCACGCGCCAGTCAGCCGGGAACTCGACGTCCAGGGTCTTTTCTTCACCCTTGGCCAGGCCGATCAGGCCCTTTTCGATCTGCTCGAACATCATGCCCTGGCCGATGATGATGGTGCCCTTCTCGACACCCTCAGCCGGCAGACGCTCGTCGCCAGCCTGCGACCAGGTTTCCAGGCCAACCAGATCGCCTTCCTGGGCGCCGCGTGCAACCGGCTTCCAGGTGCGGCGCTGGGCACGCAGGTTCTCGATCATCTGGTCGATGTCGGCATCGCTGATTTCGGCGGTGTGGCGCACGACGGTCAGCTTGGTGACGTCGACGTCGCCGAAATCCGGGATCAGCTCAACGGTGGCAACGAAGTCGAACTCGCCTTCGCCGGCCTTGTCGATGCGCGGGTTACCGGCAATGCGCAGCTCATGCTGGCGCAGGGCTGCGTCAAAGGTCTCGCGCAGCAGGCCATCCAGCGCCTCGGCGCGCACCTGCGGGCCAAAACGCTGTTCGATCACCTTGGCCGGCACCTTGCCCGGACGGAAACCCTTGATGCGCGCGGTGCGCGCGATTTCGCCCAGACGGCCGCTGATATGCCCCTGCAGACGCTCTTCCGGCAGCGAGAAGCTCAGGCGGCGTTCCAGATTGCCGGTGGATTCGATCGAAGCTTGCATGTTGACTCCTGCCACCGGCGGCAACCGCGCCGGTTCGATGTGATGGATGAAACGGTTGTAGGGCGCGGTTATGCACCGCAGCCCTTTAGTTTGGCCGATATCGCCCGTGGCCGCCAGCGGGCAGACCCATACAGGTTGTCTGAAAAGGCCCGCAGCGGGCAGAGAACACCACTGACTGGTGCGAAAGGGGGGACTCGAACCCCCACGCCTTGCGGCACTGGAACCTAAATCCAGGGCGTCTACCAATTCCGCCACTTTCGCAATACTGACTCAGCGCAGCATTGTTGCAGGAGCGCCAGCAAAGCGGAAGCCGCTTCGCCCGCGCATCGCTCCAATAATGAGCGCCTCAACAACGACCGGACGGCATGCCGCCCCGGCTAAGAAAAAAGCCGCCAGATTTCTCCAGCGGCTTCTTGATTTGGTGGGCTGTCAAGGATTCGAACCTTGGACCTATTGATTAAGAGTCAACTGCTCTACCAACTGAGCTAACAGCCCTGAAAATCAGGAGGCGAATAATGCCGCAACCTGGTTTTTATTGCAAGCCCGGATTCTACTCCGAAGCCTTGAAACAGTGGGGTGGCTGAGGGGATTCGAACCCCCGACCACCGGAATCACAATCCGGTACTCTAACCAACTGAGCTACAGCCACCACTGAAACCTTGCTACCTACCGCTTGCGCCTGATGGCGCGCCCGACAGGAATCGAACCTGTAACCGCCGGCTTAGAAGGCCGGTGCTCTATCCAGTTGAGCTACGGGCGCTCTGACCGGATTGTCGCACTCCAACACGCGCTTGGTGCGTTGGATGGTCGGGGTAGAGGGATTCGAACCCCCGACATCCTGCTCCCAAAGCAGGCGCGCTACCAGACTGCGCTATACCCCGGCGGTGAATCCTTCCAATGCCCCGGAAAGGTCGGCTATTGTGGGAAGAACGCGCCTGTCTGTCAACGGTAAATTTCATTTAATTTGAATTGGGTATGCTTGCATGCAATTCCCGCCCACTTCATAGCAACGGAGCATTGCATGCGCAGCGGCAACCCTGCCCTTTCCGATACCACCTTCCTCGACCTTGGCAGCGGCAGCGTGGTGTCACGCGGCGCCGATGCAATGACCATCAATGGCACCGTCAACAAGACCGCCATCCTGCTGGTGCTGGCTGCATTGACTGCTGCGTTCGCATGGAACGGCACCATCAGCGACAGCGGCGAACTGCTGCCGGCGGCCAAGCTCTACATGTGGGGCGGCCTGATCGTTGGCTTCATCCTGTCGCTGGTGACCATCTTCAAGAAGACCTGGGCACCGGTCAGCGCGCCGCTGTATGCACTGGCTGAAGGCCTGTTCCTTGGCTCGATCTCGGCCGTCTACGAAGTGCGCTTCAACGGCATCGTGTTCCAGGCGGTACTGCTGACCTTCGGCACGCTGTTCGCCCTGCTGTTCGCCTACCGCAGCGGCCTGATCAAGGCCACCGAAAACTTCAAACTGGGCGTGGTTGCGGCCACCGGCGGCATCGCCCTGGTATACCTGGCCACCATCGTGCTGGGCTTGTTCAACATCAACATCCCCTACATCCACGGCTCAGGCCTGATCGGCATCGGTTTCAGCCTGTTCGTGGTGGTGATCGCGGCGTTGAACCTGGTACTGGATTTCGACTTCATCGAAAGCGGCGTGGAAGCCGGCGCACCGAAGTACATGGAGTGGTACGGCGCGTTCGGGCTGATGGTCACCCTGGTGTGGCTGTACATCGAGTTCCTGCGTTTGCTGTCGAAGCTGCAGTCGCGCAACTGAGGTTGCTGCAGGTTGTTTGCGAAGGGCGCCCATTGGGCGCCCTTTAGCTTTGTAGTGCCGAGCCATGCTCGGCAATGGCATTACCGATAAGGCCCCATGCCGAGCATGGCTCGGCACTACGAAAACAAAAAACGGAGCGCTTTCGCGCTCCGTTTCTGTACCTGCACCTACCGCAACTGCACTCAGAGGCGGCTGGCGATGGCCTGGGCGAAGCCCATGGTGGAGCCGGTGCCGCCCAGGTCGCCGGTCAGCGAATCCTTGGCTTCCATCGTGGCAACGATGGCCTTGCGCAGGCGCTCGGCGTTTTCCGGCTGGCCGACATGGTCCAGCATCTGTGCAGCGCCCAGCAGCAGCGCGACCGGGTTGGCCTTGCCCTGACCGGCGATGTCCGGTGCGGTGCCGTGCACGGCTTCGAAGATGGCCGCATCAACGCCGATGTTGGCACCCGGGGCCAGGCCCAGGCCGCCGACCAGACCAGCACACAGGTCGGAGATGATGTCGCCGAACAGGTTGGTGGTGACGATGATGTCGAACTGCTCCGGACGCATCACCAGCTGCATGCAGGCGTTGTCGACGATCATTTCCTGGAACTCGATTTCCGGGTACTTGGCGGCGACTTCGCGCGCCACGTCCAGGAACAGGCCCGAGGTCGACTTGATGATGTTGGCCTTGTGCACGGCAGTGACCTTCTTGCGGCCGGTGCTCTTGGCCAGCTCGAAGGCGTAACGCACGATGCGCTCGGAGCCCTTGCGGGTGATGCGGGTGCCGGAGAACGCGGTCTCGCCGTCGGCCGACACTTCCTGGCCTTCGGCCAGATAGGCGCCTTCGGTGTTCTCACGCACCGTGATCATGTTGATGTTCTCGTAGCGCGACTTGGTGTTCGGGAACGAGATGGCCGGGCGCACGTTGGCGTACAGGTCGAACTGGCGACGCAGGGCAACGTTGATCGAGCTGAAACCGCCACCGACCGGCGTGGTCAGCGGACTCTTCAGGGCGACCTTGTTCTTCTTGATCGACTCCAGGGTGGAAGCCGGGATCAGCTCACCATGCTTTTCCAGCGCGGCCAGGCCGGCGTCGGCAAACTCATAGTTCAGGCCAGCGCCCAGCTTGTCCAGCACGAACAGGGTGGCGTCCATGATTTCCGGGCCGATGCCATCGCCGCGGATGACGGTGATTGTCTGCGTCATTTCTAGGTATTCCGAACAGGGAGGAGGAATGCGCCATCCGGCTGCCCGGAACCCGGCGCGATTGAAAAGGTTTCAACTGTCAATTATGCCTGATCAGCCGCGCCAGCCCCAACTGGACGAAGGTCTGGGGTTCAGCTGTGCTCGTGCCCGGCCGGCGCCGCAGCCGCCCCGCTCTCCAGCTGGTCGAGGAAATCCACCGCCCGCCGCAGGTGCGGGATAACGATGGAACCCCCCACCACCAGGCCGACCGAGAAGGTCTCGAAGAACTCCTCGCGGCTGACCCCGGCCTCCTTGCACTGGGCCACGTGGTAGCTGATGCAGTCATCGCAGCGCAGCACCATCGAGGCCACCAGGCCCAGCAGCTCCTTGGTCTTCACATCCAGCGCACCGGCCTGGTAGGTCTGGGTATCGAGCGCGAAGAAGCGCCGCACCACCTGGTTGGGCTCGGCCAGGATGCGCTGGTTCATGCGCTGGCGGAATTCGGTGAATTCGGCCAGACGGTCCTTTTCGTTGTCCGCGCTCATGCGCCCTGCCCGGCCAGCAGCGGCTCCAGCTTGCCTTCGCGGTGCAGCGCGATCATGTCGTCGTAGCCGCCCACATGAACGTCGCCGACGAAGATCTGCGGCACGCTGGTGCGCTTGGCCAGCGCCATCATCTTTTCGCGCGCGGCCGGGTCCAGGTCGATCCGGACCTCGGTCCAGGACTGGTTCTTGCTCTTCAGGAAATTCTTGGCCGCTACGCAGTACGGGCAGACGGCGGTGGAGTAAATGGTGATCTCCGGTGCACCGGTGCTGGATGAGGTTGTCACAACGAAACTCCTGGATGGAAACATTGTCTATATATGGTACCGGTCGCGCGGATTATCGATGCCACCGGCAGAACACAGCGGGTTAACCTGTGCTTCACACCCGCGCCCCGCTTCCCCGTCATCCTCCGCCCTGCCACTACCCGGAGTCACCGCTTGCGCAACCTGCTGCTTGCCACCGCCATAACCCTGGCCCTGGCCACCCCGCTGTCCCATGCCGATGAAAGCAAACTGCCTGACATTGGCTCGTCGGCCGGCGAGCTGCTGACCCCGGCACGGCAGGCGGAGTACGGCGGCATGATGCTGCGCGAGCTGCGCAACTACGGCTACCTGCTGGACGACCCGCTGGTGGCCGACTGGCTCACGACCATGGGCACCCGGCTCGGCTCCAACAGTGCCCAACCGCAGCAGAAGTACACGTTCTTCATGATGAAGGACCGCCAGATCAATGCGTTTGCCACATTGGGCGGCTACATCGGCATGAACGCCGGCCTGGTCCTGACTGCTGAACGCGAGGACGAGGTGGCCGCGGTGCTGTCGCATGAAATCGCACACGTCACCCAGCAGCATGTGCTGCGCGGGGTGGAGCGCGCCCAGCGCGACCAGATCCCGATCCTGCTCGGCATGCTGGCGGCGGTAATCGCCGCCCAGCAGGCCGGCGGCAACTCCTCTGGCGATGCGACCATGGCCGCGATCACCTCCGGCATGGGGCTGATGCAGCAGCGGCAGATCAACTTCACCCGTTCCAACGAATCCGAGGCCGACCGCCTTGGCATCCGCACCCTGTCCCGCAGCGGCTATGACGTGGACGCGATGGCCGGCTTCTTCGAACGCATGTCGGCGGCGATGCGCGGCAACGAAGGCGGCTATTCCACGCCGGACTTCCTGCGTACCCACCCGGTCAACATCACCCGCATCAGCGAGGCCAAGGCCCGCGCCGAGCAGATGAAGAAGGACACCGTCCTGCTGACCACCAAGACCCCGACTGGGGTCCTGCAGGAGCGGGTCAACCCGTCAGTACCGGATACCAGCAGCAGCCCGCTGAGCGGCGGCAACCCGCTGCTACCGGCCGGCCTGCAGCTGTCCCTGCCCGACAACAGCCTGCCACGCGGCGCCACCGGCCTGTTCGACTGGGCCCGCGAACGCCTGCGCGTGCTCAGCGCGCCTACCCCGTCAGAACTGGTACGCGAATACGAAGGCCTAAAGCGCAGCCAGAAGAACGGCCTCACCGATGCGCAACGCTACGGCGTGGCCATCGCCCGGCTGCGTGACGGCGGCGCCGGCGGCGTTGCCCAGGCCCTGCCCGAACTGCAGCAACTGCTGCAGGAACACCCGGACAACCTGTGGGTCAACCTGGCCGTGGGCGAGGCCGAATCGCGCAGCGGCCGCCACGAAGACGCCAACAAGCGCTTCGACGCCCTGCTCAAGCGCCTGCCACAGAGTCGCCCGGTGGCCTTGACCTATGCGCAGGTACTCAATGAGCAGGGCGGCGTCGCCGCCGGCCAGCGCGCGCAGACCATGCTGCGGCCGCTTCTGGCCCGATCCAGCGACGATCCAGTGTTCCAGGCCACCTTCGCCCGCGCCAGTGAACTGGCCGGCGACAGCACCCGCGCCAGCGAGGCCTACGCCGAAGCCGCGTACTTGAACGGGCGGCCGGAGCAGGCGCTGATCCAGTTCCAGGCCCTGCTCAAGCAGCCCGGGTTGGACTATGTGAGCCGCGCACGGGTGGATGCCCGCATCGAGTCGATCATGCCGACCGTATTGGAAATGCGCCGACTCGGCGTGCACGACCCGGAAATGTCACGAAAGTGAACCTGCTCGCGACATTTGCCGGGTTTAGCGTCCTTCCATGTCACAAACCCGTCATCAAACCGTAGTCTACTGAGCACATCCCTTCTTGATGGGCATTCCGGTAGGCGCCACGTGCAGAAACGTATCCTGATTGTCGACGACGAACCCGCGATCCGTGACATGGTCGCCTTCGCCCTGCGCAAGGGCGAGTACGACCCGGTCCACGCCGGCGACGCACTCGAAGCACAGACCGCCATTGCCGACCGGGTACCGGACATGATCCTGCTGGATTGGATGCTGCCGGGTACCAGCGGGCTGGAGCTTGCCCGCCGCTGGCGCAAGGAAGTGCTTACCCGCGACGTGCCGATCATCATGCTCACCGCTCGCGGTGAGGAAAATGATCGCGTCGGCGGCCTGGAAGCCGGCGTCGACGACTACGTGGTCAAGCCGTTCTCGGCGCGCGAACTGCTGGCACGCATCCGTGCGGTGATGCGTCGCACCCGCGACGATGACGAAGACGGCAGCGTCGGCGTTGGCAACATCCGCATTGATGGCGCCGCCCACCGCGTCTTTGCCGGCGATGTTCCGGTGCCGATCGGCCCCACCGAGTATCGCCTGCTGCATTTCTTCATGACCCACCCGGAGCGCGTCTACACCCGCTCGCAGCTGCTCGACCATGTCTGGGGCGGCAGCGTGTATGTGGAAGAACGCACCATCGACGTGCATATCCGCCGCCTGCGCAAGACACTGGAACCCTTTGGCGCCGAGAACATGGTGCAGACCGTGCGCGGTGCCGGCTATCGCTTCTCCGCCGCTACCTGAACGGCGGCGGCCACGCCGCCGCAGGCGATGCTATAACCCGGGATGACCCCACGGATCCACCCAGTACCACCGAGAGCGCAATGCCCCGCCAATTCCGATCTGCCTGGTTGAAGACGCTGGCCACCGTGGCCGCGTTGCTGTTGCTGGCATGGGGGCTGGGCGCACTACTGGGTCATCCCGCCCTGACCGTAGCGATCACTGCACTGGCGATCCTGACCTGGCACTACTGGCGCCTGCGCCAGTTGCTGCTGCGGCTGACCGCACGCCAGCGCTGGGACACGCCGCAAGGTGTTGGCGTCTGGAACGTACTCGACCGCCTGCTGTCACGCAACCAGCAGGAGATGCGCGCACGCAAGCGCCGCCTGGTCGAGATGCTGCGCAGCTACCGTGCCGCCGCCGCCGCGCTGCCCGACGCGGTGGTGGTGGTCGACCGCAATACGCAGCGCGTGCAGTGGTTCAACGAAGCCGCCACCGCCCTGCTCGGCCTGCAGCATCCGGCCGACATGGAAGCTGCGCTGGTACCCCGCCTGCAGCCGCTGCCGCTGGCCCATTGGCTGGCCGGTGGCCGCAATGCCGAACCGATCCTGGATGCGAACTCGCCGGTCGATCCGGCCATCCGCCTGCATATGCGTTTGATCCCGTACTCGGATCACCATTGGCTGCTGGTCGCGCGCGACGTGACCAAGCTGCTGCATCTGGAACAGGTGCGCCGCGACTTCGTCGCCAATGTCTCGCACGAGCTGCGCACGCCGCTGACCGTGGTGCACGGCTATCTGGACATGATGGACCCGGAGGATTTCCCCGATACCGGGCCGATGCTGTCGGAAATGCGCAAGCAATCGCAGCGCATGGCGCAGCTGGTCGAAGACCTGCTGACCCTGTCGCGACTGGAATCACAGCAACATACCGAGCTGGAAACGGTGGGCATGACCTCGATGCTGGCCTCGCTGCGACGCGAAGCCGAGGCACACAGCCAGGGCCGCCACACCATCGTCGTCGAGGACCAGGCCGGGGTGGATCTGGCAGGTTCCAACAAGGAACTGCACAGCGCCTTCTCCAACCTGCTGACCAATGCCGTGCGCTATACGCCGGCTGGCGGCCGCATCACCCTGACCTTCAGTCGTGAAGGCAATGGCGCGGTACTGGCGGTCACCGACACCGGCTATGGCATCCCGGCCAATCACCTGCCGCGCCTGACCGAGCGCTTCTACCGTGTTTCCAGCAGCCGTTCGCGCGAAAGCGGCGGCACCGGGCTGGGCCTGTCCATCGTCAAACACATTCTTGGCCTGCACCAGGCACGCCTGGAAATCCGCAGCGAAGTCGGCCAGGGCAGCACTTTTGCCTGCCACTTCGACGCCGAGCATGTACGCCCGCGCAATGCATCCCCCTCGCCTTTGTCCATGGAAGACTTTCCGGCATGACTCCTCCTCCGCCCCCCGCCGCGCCCGCTACCGGCAACGATCCGCTGCGTGATCCGTCGCTGTATATCAACCGGGAACTGTCACAGCTGGATTTCAATTTCCGCGTGCTGGCCCAGGCGATGGATGAGCAGGTGCCGTTGCTGGAGCGGCTGCGCTTCCTGTGCATTTCCTGCACCAACCTGGATGAGTTCTTCGAGATCCGCGCCGCCGCGGTACGCCATGCGCAGGAATTCGGCCTGCCGCCGGCACCGGATGGCATGAGCCCGCAGGCCATCCTCAACGCCATCCATGACCGCGCCGCCGAACTGGTGGACCAGCAGTACCGCTGCTGGAACCAGGTACTGCGTCCTGCGCTGGGCGAGGCCGGTGTCGGCATCCTCGCCAACAAGACCTGGACCCCGCGCCAACGCCGCTGGCTGCGTGCCTACTTCCGCAACGAGATCATGCCGGTGCTGTCGCCACTCGGCCTGGACCCGTCGCACCCGTTCCCGAAGATCCTCAACAAGTCGCTGAACATCGTCGTCGTGCTGAAGGGCACCGACGCCTTCGGCCGCGCCGGCCACCTGGCATTGGTACGTGCACCGCGTTCGCTGCCGCGCATCATCCAGCTGCCCGAATCGCTGGGCGGCCCACAGAACTTCGTGCTGCTGTCGGCGGTGTTGTCGGCCTTCGTCGATGAGCTGTTCCCCGGCATGGATGTGCAGGGCGCCTACCAGTTCCGCGTCACCCGCAATTCCGAGCTGGTGGTGGACGAGGAAGAAGTGGAAAACCTGGCGTTGGCGTTGCGCGATGAACTGGTAGACCGCGGCTATCGCCCGGCGGTGCGGCTGGAGATCGCCCACGACTGCCCCAAGCCCATCATGCAGACCCTGCTGCAGAATTTCGGCCTGTCCGAAAACGCGGCCTACCGCATCGATGGCCCGGTCAACCTCAATCGCGTCATCCAGGTGTATGACCTGCTGCAGCGCGCGGACCTGAAGTACCCGCCGATGACCCCGCGCGTGTTCAAGTCACCCGAGGGTATCTTCGAGACCGCCGCGCAGGGCGACGTGCTGCTGCACCATCCGTTTGATTCCTTCAGCACCGTGCTGGAGCTGATCCGCGAAGCGGCGGTCGATCCCAACGTACTGGCGATCAAGCAGACGCTGTACCGCACCGGTAAGGACTCGGGGATTGTTGAAGCGCTGATCCTGGCCGCGCGCAACGGCAAGGACGTCACCGTCGTGGTCGAACTGCGCGCGCGCTTCGATGAAGAAGCCAACCTCGGCTTGGCTGATCGCCTGCAGGATGCCGGCGTGCAGGTCGTCTACGGCGTAGTCGGCTACAAGACCCACGCCAAGATGCTGCTGATCGTGCGCCGCGAAGGCCGCAAGCTGCGCCGCTACGTGCACCTGGGCACCGGCAACTACCACAGCGGCACCGCCCGCGCGTATACCGACCTGAGCCTGATCACTGCCGATCCGGACATCGGCAACGATGTGCACCTGCTGTTCCAGCAGCTCTCCGGGCTGGCGCCGAAGATGAAGCTCAAGTGCCTGCTGCAATCGCCGTTCACCCTGCACGCTGGCCTGATCAAGCGCATCGAGCGCGAGACCAAGCTGGCATTGGAGGGCAAGCCGGCACGCATCATCGCCAAGATGAACGCCCTCAACGAGGCGCAGGTGATCCGCGCCCTGTACGCGGCCTCGCAGGCTGGCGTGCAGATTGACCTGATCGTACGCGGCGCCTGCACCCTGCGCCCCGGCGTGGAAGGCGTGTCGGACAACATCCGCGTGCGTTCGATTGTTGGGCGCTTCCTCGAGCACAGCCGCGTCTACTGGTTCGGCAACAATGGCGCACCCGAGCTGTACTGCGCCAGCGCCGACTGGCTGGAGCGCAACCTGCTGCGCCGTGTGGAAACCTGCTTCCCGATCCTGGATACCGATCTGTCCCGGCGCATCTACCGCGAGGTGCTGCAGAACTACCTGGACGACAATCTCAATGCCTGGGACCTGCAGGAGGACGGCCGCTACATCAAGTGCGAGCCCGCGCCCGGCCAGCCTCCGCATTCAGCGCAACAGGCATTGATGGAGGGTCTGTAGGAGCGAAGATTGCCGGGGCAAGGTGACGCCGACCCCCGGGCTTCGGCTACCATTCCGCCATGCCCCAGTCCTCTCTGACCCCACCGCCCCTGCAGGACGGCGACCTGCTGGCCGCCATCGATCTGGGCTCCAACAGTTTCCACATGGTCATCGCGCGCTACCTGCTTGGGCAGCTGCGGGTGGTGGACCGTCTGCGCGAAACCGTGCGCATGGCCGATGGCCTGGATGGCAAGGGCGGCCTGTCGCCCGAAGCCCGCCAGCGCGCGCTGGAATGCCTGGCCCGTTTCGGCCAGCGCATCCGCAACATTCCGCCCTACCGCGTGCGCGCCCTGGCCACCAATACCGTGCGCCAGCTGCGCTCGCCGCTGTCGTTCCTGATGCCGGCCGAAACCGCGCTCGGCCACGCCATCGAAGTGGTCAGCGGCCGCGAAGAAGCGCGCCTGATCTACCTCGGCGTTGCCCATGCACAGCCACCCAAGCCCAACCAGCACCGGCTGGTGATCGACATCGGCGGCGGCTCCACCGAGTTCATCATCGGCCAGGGCATGCAGACGCTGGAACGCGAAAGCCTGCAGGCCGGCTGCATCGCCAGCACCAGGCGTTTCTTCCCCGGCGGCAAGCTGAGCAAGAAGCGCTGGAAGGACGCACTCACCGAGATCGGTGCCGAGTTCCAGCCCTTCGCCAACAAGTACAAGGCATTGGGCTGGCAGGAAGCACTGGGCTCGTCCGGCACGCACAAGGCGATCAGCGAGATCTGCGCGGCGATGAAGCTGAGCAAGGGCGCGATCACCGCTGAAGCGCTGCCGCAACTGCGCGAAGAACTGCTGCGCGCCAAGAACATCAACGAGATCGAGCTGCCGACGCTGTCCAGCGAGCGCCGACCGATCATCGCCGGTGGCGTACTGGTGCTGGAGGCCGCCTTCCAGGCCTTGGGCCTGCAGAAGCTGCTGGTCAGCAAGGCGGCGATGCGCGAAGGCATCCTCTACGACATCATGGGCCGCGCCAACGACAACGATCCGCGCGACGAGTCGGTGGCCGCACTGACCCAGCGCTACGCCATCGACGAAGCCCAGGCCCAGCGCGTCGAAGCCACCGCGCAGCGACTGTTCGAACAGGTATCCGACGCCTGGAAGCTGGATGTCGACGATGCCCGCATGCTGGGCTGGGCCGCACGCCTGCACGAGCTCGGTTTGATGATCGCGCACAGCGGGTACCACACCCACGGCAGCTACGTGATCGAGCACTCGGACATCGCCGGCTTCTCGCGGCAGGAGCAGCAGATGCTGGCCGCACTGATCCGCACCCATCGCCGCGGCATTCCCAAGAGTGCCTTCGAGGCCCTGCCCGAGCGTCTGTTGCTGCCGGCCAAACGCACGGCGGCAATACTGCGGCTGGCGGTACTACTACACCGCGCCCACGAGTCCGACCCGATCCCGACCTTGGAGCTGTCCGTAGACGGCAATGCCCTGTCGCTGATCCTGTCCAAGGACTACATCGACGCCCGCCCGCTGCTGCGCGCGGATCTGGTCGGCGAAGCTGAAGGCATGACCGGGTTGGGTTTCAGCTTCAGGCCGTTTGTGGCCTGAGCGGCGCCCGCCACACCGACACGGGCGCTCGCGCCCACGCTGGACAGACGAAAACCACGGCCCTTTTCAGGTCGTGGTTTTCGTCTTTCAGGGCCGTCACAAAGCAGTCAGATCACAGTAACAGTCGCTTCATTCCCGGCGCGCATCCTCGCCAAAAACCGGGAGCCAGCCATGCGCTTTGCGATCGTCACCGAGACCTATCCGCCGGAGGTCAATGGCGTTGCCTTGACCGTGCAGGGACTGGAACACGGCCTGCGCAACCGTGGCCACGACGTCGATGTGGTGCGCCCACGCCAGCAACAGGACACCGCGGGCGCTGCCCATGAAATGCTGGTGCGCGGTGCCGGCCTGCCCCGCTATCCCGGCCTGCGCTTCGGCCTGCCGGCACCCTTGCGGCTTGCCAGGCAATGGCAACAACAACGCCCGGATGCGATCTACGTGGCCACGGAAGGCCCGCTGGGATGGTCGGCAATGCGCAGCGCGCGACGCCTGGGCATCCCGGTCGCCTCGGGCCTGCACACGCGTTTTGATGAATACCTGCCCGACTATGGCGCTGCCTGGTTGCAGGGCACCGCACTGCGCTGGATGCGGCGCTTTCACAATCAGGCAGAAGCCACCTTGGTCCCCACCCGCGAGTTGCAACAGTTTCTTCTGGACAATGGATTCTCCCGCGCGCGGCTGCTCGCGCGCGCGGTAGATGGCAGTCAGTTCGACCCAAACAAACGCGATGCCGCCCTGCGTGCCGACTGGGGTATCGAAGGCGAAGGTTTCGCAGTGATCTATGTTGGCCGCATCGCCGCAGAAAAGAACCTGGGGCTGGCAATCAAGGCATTCCGTCGCATCCAGCAGCAGCGGCCGAAGGCACGCTTTGTCTGGGTCGGCGATGGCCCCCTGCGCGAAAAGCTGGCCGAGCAGAACCCGGACTTCATCTTCTGCGGTGTGCAACGCGGCGAGGCATTGGCACGGCATTTCGCCAGCGGCGATCTGTTCCTGTTCGCCAGCCGCAGCGAGACCTTCGGCAACGTCACCCTGGAAGCCATGGCCAGCGGCGTGGCGACGGTGGCCTTCAACTACGGTGCGGCCCGCGAACACCTGCAGAGTGGACACAGTGGCGTTGCGGTCGACAACGATGAGAACTTCATCGCCGCCGCCGTGCAACTGGCCAATGATGACGAAATGCGCAGCACCCTCGGCGCCAATGCCAGCCGTGCGATGCAGCGCCTGCACCCGGAACACGTGGTCGCCGAATTCGAAGCACTGCTCAGCGAACTGGCCTCCCGGAGACGCTGTCATGCGATTGCTGCCGCCTGAAGGCATCGCCGCACGCGAGGCACGCTGGTGCCGCCGCGCAAACCGCTACGGCCGCCGCCGCGGCATCCGCCGCCTGTTCTCGGTGCTGAGCCGGCTCGGTGATGGCGTGTTCTGGTACATGTTGATGGGCGCGCTGGTGCTGGCCGATGGCCTGGACGGCCTGCAGGCCTCCGCGCATATGGCCGCCACCGGCGTGCTGGCACTGACCCTGTACAAGCTGCTCAAGCGCTGGACCCGGCGCCCGCGCCCATTTGCCGCCGACCTTCGCATCCGCGCCTGGGTCGCGCCACTGGATGAGTACAGCTTCCCGTCCGGCCACACCCTGCATGCGGTGTCCTTCACCGTAGTGGCGCTGGCCTACTATCCCTGGCTCGCCCCGCTGTTGCTGCCCTTCACCATCGGCGTGGCGCTGTCGCGGGTGGTGCTGGGCCTGCATTACCCCAGCGATGTACTGGCTGCCACCGCCATCGGTGTGCTGCTGGGCGCAGGCTCGCTGCAGTTGCTACCGCTGCTCGCAGGCTGATCAGGCTCTACAATGCGGGCATGACAACGCTGTTCATCTCCGACCTGCACCTGGACCCCAGCCGTCCAGCCATCACTGAACTGTTCCTCGACTTCCTGCGCGGCGAAGCGCGGCAGGCCGAGGCGCTGTACATCCTTGGCGACCTGTTTGAAGCCTGGATCGGCGATGACACGCCCTCCAGCGCCGCCGACGCGGTTGCGCTGGCGCTGCGTGCAGTCAGCGATGCCGGTGTGCCGGTGTACTTCATCCGCGGCAACCGCGACTTCCTGCTCGGCAACGACTATGCCGCCCGCGCCGGCATGCAGATCCTGCCGGACCCCTCGGTGATCCAGCTTTACGGCAAGCCGGTGCTGCTGCAGCACGGCGACCTGCTGTGCACCGATGACGTTGCCTATCAAGCCTTCCGCGCACAGACCCGAAACCCGGCCTTCATCGCCCAGTTCTTGTCGCAGTCGCTGCAAGCACGCGTCGCCTTCGCGCAGAAGGCCCGTGCCGCCAGCCAGGCGCATCAATCTGAAATGAAGCAGGACGACAAGGCGACGTTTGAAACCGTCACTGACGTGGCGCCGGCCGAGGTGGTTGCCACCTTCCAGCGCTATGGCGTGGACACGATGATCCACGGCCACACCCATCGCCCGGCGATCCATACAGTGAACAGCGGCGAGCACAGCTTCACCCGCATCGTGCTGGGGGACTGGTACGAGCAGGGTTCGGTGTTGCGTGTGGATGCGGATGGGTTCCGGTTGGAAGCATTGGGCTGAAAGCCAGCACAGGGATTTGTGGGAGCGGTGTGAGCCGCGAAGCTGTTACAAAAAAACCGCCAGAGTTGGCTGCAATCGCAGACCTTTCTGGCGGTTCTTGTTTTCTTGGTTTCGGGGCTCACGCCGCTCCCACAAAATTTAGATTTGGATCAAGCGCCCGGCTCAGGGTGCTTCCACCGGAACCGACGGGTCGCGGGCGCAGCCCTTGAAGGTGTCCTTGCCGAGCACGAACTCAGCGGTGAACGGATGGCTCAGGTCGGACATGCCGTCCGAGCACTCGGCGCGCTGCACGGTCAGCCGGAATGCATCCTTGCCCTCACCGCCCTGCACTACCAGCAAGCCATCCTGCAGCGTGCGGCTGCCCTCCAGGTGCAACGGGCTGGCCTGGGTTTCCGGGGTGCTGTAGTCGAGCTTGCCGCCATCCGCGCGCACGCTCCAGAACGGCTCATTGCCAAAGGCCTGCACGATGACCGGGAAATCATCCTTGGCAGCTACTGCTTCAGCTGCTGCGACAGGCGCAACCGGAGCCGGCGCTGTAGCACTGGAATCGGCCGCAGGCTTGGGACCGTTGCATGCCGACAATGCCACTACCAGCGCGGCCAGCATAAGAATCTGCTTCATTGTTTTCTCCTTGATTGCATCGTTGCCGATCGAGGACACAGTGACATGCGACTCGACCTGATGTTGGCGCATGCCCTTGCATCAACCCGTGAAAGACGGGGATACGGAAAGCCGCATCTGCCACGCCGATGGTGGAATGCAGGCGCGCTGGCCGTCAATCGGACACGGCCCGAGTTGCGGGGATCATTCATCGTTGAGCCCTGCATTGCCGACGGGAACAGGCGCCGCCAATGACGCGGCGGTCTGCCTCACCGCGCGCGGCATTCAACCGGCTTGTTCAACCAGATAGTCCAGTTCGTCTTCATCGAAACCGGCCAACAAGCGCGCTTCCAGATTGAAGGGCCCGCGCAGATAGCCACCGGCGTATTCGCCCAGCAGCTCTTTGAATCGCTTGCGTGGCTCGACCCCAACGCGCGCGCAATACCAGTGGTACCAGCGCGTGCCGGCAGCGACGTGGGCCACCTCTTCGCGCAGGATCACCTCCAGCACGTCGGCAGTCGTTGCATCACCCAGCGAGCGCAGCTTGCTGATCATCGCCGGGGTCACATCCAGGCCGCGCGCTTCCAGTACCCGCGGCACCAACGCCATGCGTGCCAAGCCGTCGTGCGCGGTCTTCTCGCACATTTCCCATAGACCGTTATGCGCGGGGAAATCGGCGTAGTCATGGCCATGTGCCAATAGGCGATCACGCAGCAGTACGAAGTGGCGCGACTCATCATCCGCACAGCTCACCCAATCGGCGTAGAAGCTGCCCGGCAGGCCACGGAAGCGATAGACCGCGTCCCAGGCCAGGTCGATGGCATTGAGTTCGATATGGGCGATGGCATGGATGAAGGCAGCGCGGCCATCCACGGAACCCAGGCCACGGCGTGGCAGGTCGCGCGGGTGCACGAGCACCAGTTGCGGCGGGCGGCCTGGCGCACGGATCGGTTCGGGATCTGGCGCTTCTGCTGGCAGCTTCAAGGTGCCAGTCCGGTAGCGCGCTGCGTAATGCTGGGTGAGCGCGACTTTCTCAAGCGGATCGGCGGCGGCCATGCAGATGCAGGCTGCATCGAGCAGGGAGAAGTCGGCTGCTTCGGGCGGTGCGGCGAATGCTTGGTTGGTTATGGACGGCAGTGCTTGTTGCGGGTTCATGGGTGCTCACATGTTGCCGCTTCGTTCTGCCCTCACCCCAACCCCTCTCCCGCAGGCGGGAGAGGGGCTTAGATCAGGCGCGGCGCTGGGTCTTGGCTTCGTCCGAGCGCAGCTGTTGGATGCGCTCGAAGTAACCCGGCTCGATGCCGGTGACGTACTCGCCGTTGAAGCAGGACGAATCGAATTCCTTCAGCTCCGGGTTGCCTTCACGCACGGCGACTTCCAGGTCTTCCAGGTCCTGGTAAACCAGCCAGTCACAGCCCAGGTGCTTCTCGATTTCCTCGACGCTGCGGTTGTGCGCGACCAGCTCTTCGGCGGCCGGCATGTCGATCCCGTAGATGTTCGGGAAACGCACCGGCGGCGCAGCGCTGGCCAGGTAGACCTTGCGTGCGCCGGCATCGCGCGCCATCTGCACGATCTGCTGGCTGGTGGTGCCGCGCACGATGGAGTCATCGACCAGCAGCACCACGCGGTTGCGGAATTCCAGATGGATGGGGTTGAGCTTGCGGCGCACGGATTTCACCCGCTCGCCCTGGCCCGGCATGATGAAGGTGCGGCCGACGTAGCGGTTCTTGACGAAGCCTTCGCGGTACTTCACGCCGAGCACATTGGACATTTCCAGCGCGGCATCGCGCGAGGTGTCCGGGATCGGGATGATGGTGTCGATGTCATGGTCCGGACGCAGGCGCAGGATCTTCTCGCCAAGCTTCTGGCCCATGCGCATGCGCGCCTTGTGCACCGACACGTTGTCCATCATCGAGTCGGGACGCGCGAAGTACACATACTCGAAGATGCACGGCGTCTGCTGGGTGTTGGTCGCGCAGATCTCGGTGAACAGCTCGCCGCGCTCGGTGATGACCACCGCTTCGCCCGGCGCCACATCGCGCATGCGCTCGAAGCCAAGCACGTCCAGCGCCACCGATTCGGAGGCCACGGCGTACTCGACGCCTTCGGCATGGTTGCGCTTGCCCAGCACCAGCGGGCGGATGCCGTGCGGGTCGCGGAAGGCCACCAGGCCCAGGCCCAGCACCACGCTGACCACTGCATAGCCGCCCTTGCAGCGACGGTGCACGCCGGCCACGGCGCGGATCGCCGCTTCCGGGGTCAGCATGCGCTGTGCATCCAGCTCGTAGGCGAACACGTTCAACAGCACTTCGCTGTCCGAATCGGTATTGATGTTGCGGCGGTCGGCCTCGAATACCTGGCGGCGCAGCGCCTCGGTATTGATCAGGTTGCCGTTGTGCGCCAGCGCGATGCCGTACGGCGAGTTGACGTAGAACGGCTGCGCCTCGTCGGTGCCTTCCGAGCCTGCGGTCGGGTAACGCACATGGGCGATGCCGATGCGACCCTGCAGCAGCGCCATGCGCCGCTCGTCGAATACATCACGGACCAGGCCGTTGGCCTTTTCCACGCGCAGGCGGGTGCCGTCAGCGGTGGCGATACCGGCCGCATCCTGGCCACGGTGTTGGAGGACGGTCAGGCCGTCATAAAGCTGCCCGGCGACGTTCTGGTTGCCGACGATTCCGACGATGCCACACATGTTGCGCGATCTCCGCTGGGCGATGCCCGTTAACGTGAAGGTGGCCGTGCCTGGCCTTGAGGCTCAACCCGTATCGGCTTGAGTTGACCCGGGCGCACCTGCGCCGGATCGATGTTGGAGGGCAACGCCCCCGCCGGGTCAGCTCGGCCTTGCTCTGCACTGCGCTGGCGGGGATCAAAACGCGTCCCTGCCAACGGCGCCGGTAGCAAGCCACTGCCCGCATCTGCTTCGTTCGGTCCGCCATTATCGCCTGCCAACACCGACTTACCCAAGTCCATCAGCGCCATTGCCGGCGATTCAGGTGGCTGCGGCAGCTTTTCACGCATCCAGCCAGCCATCGGCTGCAGCCACGGCACCACACTGGACTGCCGCCAACCCGGCTCCTGAGGCATCGAGGTGAAACCCAGCAGCAGTACCGCCAGCACCGCGAACAGCCCCCCGCGCACCACGCCCAACGCCAGGCCCAGCAGCCGATCCGGCCATTTCAGCAGCACCGTGGCATCGACCACGCCACGCAGCAGGCGCCCGACCAGGGTCGCCGCCAGCAACACGCCGATGAATACCAGCAGATAGCCGCCGACGTATTCGCCGGTGCTGGGCTGGCCTTGATCGGCCAGCAGCAAGGCAGCGCGCTCACCGTAGTAGAACGCGGCCGCAGCGGCCAACAGCCAGTTCACTACGCCGAGCACGGTCGCCAGCAGCCCGCGCATCAGCCCGAACAGGGCCGATACACCGATCAGCGCCAACAACAGCAGATCAATCACCGCAGACCCCGCACGTGAGGCGCAGCGCTGGGCGACTGATAGACGGGACGCAACGCCGCATCAAGGATGCGGGCGGACCATGCCGGCAATGCCGACCTTGGCCGCGACCTGCGCCTTGAGCTGCTCAGCCTGCTCGCGACTGGCAACCGGCCCGACTCGGACACGGTTGAGCACGCCGTTATCGGTACGCACCTGTTCAACAAACGCACTGAAGCCGGCGGCACGCGCGCGATCACGCAGCGCATTGGCATCGGCGGCCTGGCCGAAGGCACCCAGCTGCACGGCGAAGCCCACACCGCTGGCGGCCGGCGCGGCCGGGGTGGTGACCGCCGGCTTGGCCGCAGTTGCCGCTACCGGCTTGGCCGGTTCAGGCTTCGGTGCCTCCGGCTTGGGCGCTGCAGGTTTGGGCGCGGCCACGACCGGCTTGGCCGGCTCCGGCGGCAAGGCCTCGGTGCGCACCGGCGCGGTGTTCGAGGCGGCAACAGGGGTGCTGCTGGTGGCCGGTGGGACGGCAGCGGTCGGCGCAGCGACGGCGTTTTCGGCAGTGGCGTTGAGCACCACCACCTGCGCATTCACGTCGTTGCGGACCTTGCCCGCTTCCAGCCGCACCAGTTCGGCCTGGGCACGATCGGCATACGGACCGATGCGCACACGCCAAGCCTGGCGACCATTGATGGTGTCGGCCTGGCGGAAGCCCGGCAGATTGGATTTCTTCAGGTGCGCGATCACCGCATCGGCGTCAGCCTCGCTGCCATAGGCACCAAAATTGACCGCGTAGTTGCCAGCGGCGGTCGCCGGCGGCAGGCCATTGGCCGGCGGCTCGACGGCCGCGGCCACGCCGGTTTCCGGTTGCGCGGCCGGCATGCCCAAAGCACCACCCGCCGGTGCGCCCGGCGCGACCAGCGGCAACTCGCGAGTCTCGAACTGGCCTTCGGCCGGTGCTGCGGGCGCACTGAGCGGCACGTCCTGTACGCCACTGTCCGGTGCAGGCCCTTTGACCAGCATCGGCAGGAAGATCACGGCAAGCGCCACCAGAACGATGGCACCAATCAGTCGCTGTTTCAGAGGAGTTTCCACAATTGGCGTATGCGCGGCGCGGCGGAGTGCCCCGGTGATTATATGCGGGGCACGCGTGGCAGCGTCTTAGTCAGCTGAACGGAGTACCGGCAGCGCTTCGGCCACGGTATGGAAGGAGCCGAACACCAGCACCCGGTCGCCTGGCCTGGCCTGGGCCAATGCAGCGTCCAGCGCCCCGCTGACGTTGGCGGACAAACCGGCCTCGGCGGCATGGGTCTGCGCCAGGCGTTCGCGCAGGTGCGCGGCGGTCTGCCCACGCGCACCTTCCAGCCCGGCCAGGAACCAGCCATCGACCTGCGACTGCAAGGCTTCGACCACTCCCACGGCGTCCTTGTCGGCCAGCGCGGCATACACGGCCAGCGTGCGCCCCTGCACCGGTTCTGCCTTCAATGCCGCAGCCAGCGCAGCAGCAGCCTGCGGGTTGTGGCCGACATCCAGCAACACCTCCACATCACCGCGCTGGAAGCGCTGCAGGCGCCCGATTACTTGCGCATCGGCAATACCCTGCGCCCACGCAGCGCGCGGCACCAGCTTGTCCAGGGCGCGCAACGCAGCGACTGCGGTTGCGGCATTGTTGCGCTGGATCGGCGCCCACAATGCCGGCTGCGGCAGTTCCAGGCGGAAGGAGACATCACGCCAGCGCCACAGTTCGCCATCAATGTCCTCGGCGAAGAAGTCGCTGCCGAAGCGGATCGCATTGGCACCGAGCACGTAGGCGCGACGCAGCACGCTGGAGGGCGGATCGATCTCGCCGAGGATCAGCGGCTTCCAGCCACGGATGATGCCGGCCTTCTCCTGGCCGATGGCTTCGCGATCGGCGCCCAGCCAATCGGCGTGGTCGATATCGACGGTGGTGATCACAGCCACATCGGCGTCGATGATGTTGACCGCGTCCAGCCGCCCACCGAGGCCGACTTCAAGCACGGCCAAGTCCAGGCCGGCCTGCTGGAACAGCCACAGCGCACACAAGGTGCCGTATTCGAAATAGGTCAACGCGGTGTCGCCACGGGCGTCTTCAACCGCATTGAAGCCGGCGACCAGACTGGCGTCATCCACATCCTTGCCATCGATGCGCACGCGCTCGTTGTAGCGGAGCAGGTGCGGCGAGGTGTAGGCACCTACCTTCCACTCCGCGGCGCGGGCGATGGACTCGATGAAGGCCACGGTCGAACCCTTGCCATTGGTGCCGCCAACCACGATGCAGTGCTCGGCCGGCCGCCCCAGCTGCATGCGCTGGGCGACTTCGCGCACGCGCTCCAAACCCATTGCAATGGCTTGCGGGTGCTGCTGTTCGATATGGGCGAGCCACTGTTCAAGCGTGGCGGGACGGGCGGAAGACATGCGGAAGACTCTCGGGATCATGGGCCGGCACTGAAAGCCGGCTGCGCGTTGCGCGCGGGAATGGTGCCAATGATACAGCGGCGGCTGCACGCGGCCGCCAAGCTTGCCGGCATGTCAGGCCGGGACGTGTGTAGTGCCGAACCATGCTCGGCATGGGCTTCACCAGCAAGCCATCAACACCGAGGGCCGCAGGAGCAGCGTAAGCTGCGAAGCCAGTGCAGGATCAGAAGCGATAAAGCCAACCCCTCCCCAGCCCTCCCCTTCGCTACGCGAAAGGGAGGGAGCAACGGCGGCCCTGCTGCGCCTTACAGCGCGCGATGCTTTGCTTCGCCGAAGAACGGGGTGTGGTGGGCGCAGTCGTTCAGGCGCACCACTTCCAGGTGCTCGACGTCCGGGCCTTCCAGCAGGTTCAACGTGGTCGGGGCCTGGCGGAAGCTCCACAGCTTGGCAATCGGCAGACCAAGGATCCTGCACAGGATGACGCGGTTGACCGCGTCGTGCGCGACCACCAGCAAGGTGTCGTCTTCGCCCAGGCCTTCGGCGGCAGCGGTCAGGCCGCGCCAGCTGCGGTCCAGCACCTGCCGCAGCGATTCGCCGCCGGGCATCAGCACGGTATCGGGTTCCTCGCGCCAGGCGCGCAGACGTGCCGGGTCTTTCTCGTCGATCTCGCTGGCTAGCAGACCTTCCCACTCACCGTGGGCGATTTCCTGCAGGTCCGGCTCGGTCAGCAACATGGATTCGCGCGCGCTGCCCAATGCGGCCTTGGCGGTGGCCTGCGCACGGCTCAGCGGCGAGGCCACGGCACGGGTGATCTGCACATCGGCCAACCGCTCCCCCAGGGCCTTGGCCTGGGCCTCACCCACCGGCGAGAGGGGAATGTCGATCTGGCCCTGGTAGCGGCCTTCGGCGTTCCACGGCGTTTCGCCGTGACGGGCAAGCAGGATGCGCATGCAGCTGTTTCCATTGTGGTGGGGGTCCCGCCAGCTGTCCGCGACGGGAGGGGCATCATAGCCCGGCCGTGCGCCGATACCGCCCACGGTTACCTTCGATACGGATCCTGCGTCGGTACCCGACGCAACTGTGCCCACGATTTGCCGCAGCGGCTTGAGCAGACCGCAGCAGTAGCGGGCAACAGCACTGACGGCACGGTTGCGCACCGGGCGCAGGCGTTACCATGCCGGTTCCCTGTCGGTGGCACGGTGTGACTTCCGCACGAGGGCAGCAACTTCAAGGCCCCAGAACGCGGCATGACCAGCACCTCAAGTTCTCCCAAGCAGTTCAAACTCAAGCTCTGGCATGAACGTCGCGACCGCTGGGTCGCGATGCTGGTCACGGCGGTGCTGCATGTGCTGATGCTGCTGCTCCTGATGTACTCCAATCCGCCAGTGGTTTCCTCGCCGCAGGGCTCATCGGGCGGCGGCCGCACCAAGGTCGATTTTGTTGGGGAAGCACCGCCGTCCACGGAGCAGAGCAAGGTGCCGCCAAAGGACAAGCCCAACAAGACCACGCGCTCGCAACCCAAGCCGACCACGCAGCGGCGCAGCGAGGAACGCAAGCCGGTGCCGGAAGCCCGCTATATCGAACCGCCGAGCGAGCCAGAGCAGGAAGAAACCAGGACCCAGGAACTGGCCCAGACTCCGGCCGCGCCAGCGGCGGCGGCCAGCCCGTCTGAAACCGTGCCGCGTCGTCCGCAGACCTGGACCGGGCGCCCGCCCGGTTCGCTGGACAGGACCACCGCGCAGGACAATTACGGTCGCTCCGCTGGCCAGGGCAATGACAGCGGCAGAAGCGTCGACCGCAGTGCCGGAGCTCCGGCCATGGAAGTCGGCGGCTACCAGATCGTCTATGACCTGCTCAGCGAGGAGAAGCTGCGCGCATGGATGGACGGGGCCAAGGAGGTCAATGGCAAGAAGGAATTGTCGATCCCGCTGCCCGGCACCACGTATTTGATGGTCTGCCCGGCCGAGGTTGCACTGCGTCGGGGCTCCAGCAAGTGCCGCATGCTGCAGGCCGGCTCGCCCGAGTTGCAGGACATCGGCGATGCGCGCCAGTTCGTCATCGTGATGTACGTCTACCGCTACGGCGAACTGGGGGGGCTCTTGCGGGTGGCTTTCGGCTTACGTGTATGCGCCCCCCTTGCCCGGATTTGGCTGCTCGGTAATTGCCGCAGCGTCGCTTGGCGCGGCTCTACAACGGCAAGCCTGCCGCTGCATCAGCCCGCCAGAAGCTTACCCCTCCCCAGCCCTCCCCTTCGCTGCGCGAAAGAGAGGGGGCAAAACAAAAGCCCGGACGGTTTCCCGTCCGGGCTTCCTTATCAACAACGCAACCCGAACTTACTTCGAGGCGGCGTCCATTTCCTTCAGCAGCTGCGGCGCCGGTGCCACTTCCTGCATGATCCAGCGCATGTAACGCTCGTCGACCGAGATCATGCGGGTCATCACCGGGTCGAACACCCAGTTGCTGGCGACCGATTCCCAGATACCGTCAAACGCCAGGCCAACCAGGCGGCCGTGCGCGTCCAGCACCGGCGAACCGGAATTGCCGCCGGTGATGTCCAGGTCGGACAGGAAGTTCACCGGCACGCTGCCGATGCGCTTGTCCTCGAAGCCGCCGTAGCGCTTGGCCTTGACCGCGTCAATCAGCGCCTTCGGCGAATCGAACGGGTCCTTGCCGGTTTCCTTGGCGACGATGCCTTCCAGGTCGGTGAAGGCTTCCTGCACCTTGCCGTCCAGACCGGTGTAGCCCTTCACGTTGCCGAAGGTGATGCGCAGCGACAGGTTGGCATCCGGGTAGACGAACTCACCCTTGGTCTTCTTGTAATCGGCAATGGCCTGCAGGAACAGCGGACGTGCCACCAGCTCCTCGCCCATGCGCAGCTTGCGCTGGTGCTCCAGTTCCAGCAGTGCCGGCATCACTGCCACGGCGTACTGGATGGCCGGGTCATTGCTGGCTTCGAACGCGGCCTTGTCGGCACCGAACCACTTCAGGCGCTCGTCCAGGCTGCCCAGCTTGGAGCCGTCCAGACGCGCCACCGTTGCATCAACCGCCTTGGCATCCACGCCGCCGATCCACTTGTCGAACGCGGACAGATGCTGGCCCGCCGGCAGCTGCACGTACTGCTGCAGCCAGTACTGCTGGAACTGACGGTCCATGGCCGGCACGTAGCGGCGGTCCATCTGCTTCAGGCCACCTTCGATGGTCGGCAGATCGCGTTCCTGGTAACCCTCTTCACGCTGTGCGTCCGGCTTGGCCTTCTCGATCGCCAGACGGTAAAGGCGCACGGCGGTGCCGAGGGTGCCGGTGCGGTTGAGCATGGCCAGGTTCAGGTCACGCGCCTGGTTCATGCGCGACTGCTGGCCCAGCGTCTGCAGCTGCGTGAACGCATCCAGCGCCGGCTTGCCGGCAGCACCCTGGCCGCGCAGCCACTCCAGTACCGCGGTTTCCGCAGCCTGCTTCTGGCCAAGCACGTTGTTGCGCTTGAAGCCGTCCAGCTGGCCGTCATAGTTCTTGCTGGTGTTGTTCCAGCTGGCCATGTTGGACGCGTACTTGACCGCGATGTCCTGGTTGTCCTTGCTGGCCGCTTCGACCATCGCGATCTGATCCTTGTAGGCCTTGGCGATCGACGGGTAGGTCCAGATGGCGGTGTTCTCGAATTCGCTGACCAGCGCATAGCGATCGGTGCGGCCCGGGTAACCGGCCACCATCACGAAATCACCCTCGCCCAGCGGCTGGTTGGCCAGCTTCAGCCAATGCTTGGGCTGGTACGGCACGTTGTCGGCAGCGAACGCCGCCGGCTTGCCGTCCTTGCCAACGTAGGCGCGGTAGAACGAGAAATCGCCGGTGTGGCGTGGCCACATCCAGTTGTCGACGTCACCGCCGAACTTGCCGACGCTGCCCGGCGGCGCATAGGCCAGGCGCACGTCCTTGATCTCCATGTTCTTGAACAGGCGGTAGGTGTTGCCGCCGGAGAAGCTGTACAGGGTGCAGCTGTAGGCGTCATCGGTTTCGCAGGCGGCGATGGCCTGCTTCTCGAAGGCTTCCAGTGCCTGGGTGCGCTTGAGCGGGTCATTGCCGGCGCCAGCGATGGCAGCCTTGGCCTGTGCGGTGACGTCGGTGATGTCGTCCAGCACGTAGATGCGGGCGTTCGGGCCAGCGCTCAGCTCGTCCTTCAGGGTCGGCGCGTTGAAGCCGTCCTTGATCAGGTTCTTCTCAGCCGTGGAGTTCAGCTGGATCGAACCGTAGGCGCAATGGTGGTTGGTCACCACCAGGCCCTGCGGCGACACGAAGCTGGCGGTGCAGCCACCCAGCGCAACCACCGCGCCCATCGGGTCGCCGGTCAGGTTGGCCAGCTGCTGCGGGTCCAGCTTCAGGCCAGCCTGCTTCAGCGGGCCGGCAATTTCAGGCAGCTGCTGCGGCACCCACATGCCTTCGGCGGCGTGCGCGGTCTGCGCCAGGCCAAGGCCAGCAACGATGGAAAACGCAAGGAAATTCACGCGCATTACGCACATCCGAAAGTTTGGAAGGCCCGATTGTAGCCGTTGTAACCGTCCACCTCCCCTGCCATCGGTCAGTACCGGGCGGTTACGGCTGAAAGCTTATAATCGCGGTCTTTCCTCACACTGCGGTTCCCTGCAATGGCACAGACGATGAAGGCGCTGGTGAAGCGCGAAGCGACCAAGGGCATCTGGATGGAAGAGGTGCCGGTGCCTACGCCGGGCCCGAACCAGGTGCTGATCAAGCTGGAAAAAACCGCCATCTGTGGCACCGACCTGCACATCTACCTGTGGGACGAGTGGAGCCAGCGCACCATCAAGCCGGGCCTGACCATCGGCCACGAGTTTGTCGGCCGCATCGCCGAGATCGGCCCGGGCGTGACCGGCTATGAGATCGGCCAGCGCGTCTCGGCCGAAGGCCACATTGTCTGCGGCCATTGCCGCAACTGCCGCGGCGGCCGCCAGCACCTGTGCCCGAACACCGTCGGCATCGGCGTCAACGTCAACGGCGCCTTCGCCGAATACATGGTGATGCCGGCCACCAACCTGTGGCCGATCCCGGACCAGATCCCGTCCGAGCTGGCGGCGTTCTTCGACCCCTACGGCAACGCCGCGCATTGCGCGCTGGAGTTCGACGTGATCGGCGAAGACGTGCTGATCACCGGTGCCGGCCCGATCGGCATCATTGCCGCCGGCATCTGCAAGCACATCGGTGCGCGCAACGTGGTGGTCACCGACGTCAATGATTTCCGCCTGAAGCTGGCCGCCGACATGGGCGCCACCCGCGTGGTCAACGTCGCCAACCAGTCGCTGAAGGACGTGATGGCCGAGCTGCACATGGAGGGCTTCGACGTGGGCCTGGAAATGAGCGGCAACCCGCGCGCCTTCAACGACATGCTCGATTGCATGTACCACGGCGGCAAGATCGCCATGCTCGGCATCATGCCCAAGGGCGCCGGTTGCGACTGGGACAAGATCATCTTCAAGGGCCTGACCGTGCAGGGCATCTACGGCCGCAAGATGTACGAGACCTGGTACAAGATGACCCAGCTGGTGCTGGGCGGTTTCCCGCTCGGCAAGGTGATGACCCACCAGCTGCCGGTGGACCGTTTCCAGGAAGGTTTCGACCTGATGGAACAGGGCAAGGCCGGCAAGGTCGTGCTGAGCTGGAATTGAGCCCAGGCAGAATCGGTAGTGCCGACCCATGGTCGGCATCGGCGTCACCGGTAATGCCCGTCGCCGTCCATGAGTCGGCACTACAGAAAAAGGCGCCTTTCGGCGCCTTTTTCATTTTGCATCACACTCGAATCAGGGCACGTCCACCGACACGGTGAACACGACGCCCGGCTTGTAGGTGTCCGATTCGCGACGCAGGTCAGCAGCATCCGAACCAAAGGTGTCGTAGTAACCCAGGGTTGCGGTTGCCGGGCCGAAGGCCTTGGATACCGAGACCGAGCCATCGTAGTAATCGGCGCGACGCGGCCACTCGTTGGCCTTTTCTTTGATCGTGGTGTAACCGGCCGAAGCACCGATCGAGAAGCCGCTGTCACCGATGTCGTAGCTGGCCTCCAGCGCGCTGTAGGTCTGCTTGGCACCGGTGTTGCTGTAGTCGTTGGCATAGCCGAGCAGGCCGCTGACGGTCACCGGGCCACTCCAGGTCACCTTGGCCAGGTACTCGTTGTAGTCGATGTCGCCGTAACCACTGGAAGCGCCTTCGTAGGTGTAACGGTTCACACCCAGGTCCAGGTTCCAGCTGTCACTCAGGTCCTTGCTCCAACCGATGTTGTAATCGACTTCGAAGTTCGGGCCGCCGTCACCGAAATCGACATTCGAGCCCCACACGCCCACGTACAGGCCGAATGGCGCGGTGTAGTTGGCGCCGGCCTGGAATGCCGGACCGTTGTCGGTCTGCGACACGCCACGGAACACGTAATCGGTGGTTACGCCGAAGCTGGCGCTGAACGGAGAGGTGGACTCCTCACTCTCCTGGGCACTGGCGGCAAACGGAACGGACAACAGGGCGGCGCAGGCCACGGCGACAAGACGCTTGTTGTGCATCATGCAGATCTCTCCAGGAAGTGGGGGCATCGGGATAGGACAAATCCCGATTCACAAATATTTAACCGCAATTATATTGCGATGCAACATCTATTTCACCCCAACTGCCCCGCCCCATCCTATTCAGCCTGCCGCTGCTGGAAAGACCCCGTAGCGACGGGCCCCGAGCCGGATTGACTGCCCCGCCGCATAAGACGGCGCATCGGCTGGCAACTCCACTTCCAACTCGGTAGTTGCGCCCGCCAGGCGCGCGCGCAGACGCTGGCGTGGGCCACTGCGCTGCACCAGCCCGACCGTGGCCTGCCAGTGGCCATCGGCCTCGACCACCAGATCCTCGGGCCGCACGAACACCTCCAACGCCTCGCCTTCCGGCACTGCGCTGGTGCGAGGCCACTGTGCCCCGGCCACTTCCAGCGTCTGCCCCTGCGCACGTGCCGGCAGCCGGTTGGCCTCTCCGACAAAGCCATAGACGAAGGGCGACGCCGGCTGGTCATAGACCTCGCCCGGCGTACCCACCTGTTCGATGCGGCCACGGTTGAGGATGGCGACACGATCGGCCAGCTCCAGCGCTTCCTCCTGATCGTGGGTGACGAATACCGTGGTCAACCCGGTGCGGTCGTGCAGTTCGCGCAGCCAACGGCGCAGGTCGCGGCGCACCTGCGCATCCAACGCGCCGAAGGGTTCATCCAGCAACAGCACACGCGGTTCGATCGCCAGCGCGCGAGCCAGTGCCACCCGCTGGCGTTGGCCACCGGACAGCTGCGCCGGGTAACGCCCGCCCAGCCCATCAAGTTGTACCAGCGCCAGCAGTTCATCGACCTTGGCGTCGATGCGCGCCTTCGGCCAACGCTCGGCACCGCGCCGCACTTCCAGCCCGAAGGCGATATTGCGGCGCACGTCCAGATGCTTGAACAAGGCGTAATGCTGGAACACGAAACCAGCGCGGCGTGCCTGCACACTCAAACCGGTGGCGTCTTCGCCATCGAACAGGATCTCGCCGCGCTCGGGATGTTCCAAGCCGGCCAGCGCGCGCAGCAAAGTGGTCTTGCCTGAGCCGGATGGACCCAGCAAGGCCAACAACTCACCACTGCGGATATCCAGGCTCACCCCATCCAGCGCGGGGAACGTGCCGTACTGCTTGCCCAGGTTGTGTATGCGGATGTTCATTGCGACCTCAATGACGGTGGGCGGCGGACAGCGATTGACCGTGGCGCCACTCCAGGAAAGATTTCACCACCAGCGTCAGCAAGGCGGTTGCGGCCAACAACGAGGCGCAGGCAAAGGCGGCGCTGTAGGCGTATTCGTTGTAGAGAATTTCAACGTGCAGCGGCAGCGTATTGGTGCGACCGCGGATATGCCCGGACACCACCGACACCGCGCCGAACTCACCCATCGCCCGCGCGCTGCACAACAGCACGCCATACAGCAAGCCCCAACGGATGTTCGGCAAGGTCACCTTCCAGAACATCTGCCAGGCATTGGCACCCAGCGTCAGCGCTGCCAGCTCTTCGTCACTGCCCTGCTGCTCCATCAGCGGCATCAGTTCGCGCGCAATGAAGGGAAAGGTGACAAACACCGTGGCCAGCACGATGCCGGGTATCGCAAACACGATGCGCGGCAGCTGCAGCAAGGTTTCGCCCAGCACCGGCAGGTGCAGGCGCAGCCCATCCTCGATCATCGGCCAGAACCAACCATCGCGGCCGAACAACAGGATGAAGACCAGACCTGCCACCACCGGCGATACCGAGAACGGCAGATCGATCAGCGTCACCAACCAACGCTTGCCCGGGAAAGTGTGCTTGCTCACCACCCAGGCCGCGGCGACGCCGAAGACCAGATTCAAGGGCACGACGATCGCCGTCACCAGGAGCGTCAGGCGTATCGCCGACAAGGCATCCGGATCACTGATCGCGTTCCAGAACGCCAGCACGCCACCACGCAGTGCCTCGACGAATACCAGCACCAGCGGCAACAACAGGAACGACAGCAGAAACCCCAGCGCGCCCAGGATCAGCAACACCTGCACCCAGCGTGGCTCGCTGGTCACCTGCTGCGGCTTGGCCACACGCGCACTACGTTCGATAGCCACCGGCAACTCCGACACCAACTCGTTCATCGCGCACCCCTGCGCTGCAGGCGTGCCTGCAAGGTATTGACCAGCAGCAGCAGCGCGAACGACAGCAACAACATCGCCCCGGCAATCGCGGTGGCACCGGCATAATCAAATTCTTCCAAACGGATGGTGATCAGCAGCGGCGCGATCTCGGTGACGCTGGGCATGTTGCCGGCGATGAAGATCACCGAGCCGTACTCCCCCACGCCACGCGCGAAGGCCAACGCAAAGCCGGTCAGCATCGCCGGCCACAGGCTGGGCAGCACCACCCGCACGATGGTCTGGAATCGTGTGGCACCCAGTGTGGCCGAGGCCTCCTCGAACTCGCGCTCGGCTTCGGCCAATACCGGCTGCACGATGCGCACCACGAATGGCAGGCCGACAAACACCAGCGCCACCACGATGCCGAGCGGGGTGTACGCCACCTTGATGCCCAACGGCTCCAGCCATTGCCCGATCCAACCCTGGCCGCCGTAAAGCGCAGTCAAGGCGATACCGGCCACGGCGGTCGGCAAGGCAAACGGCAGATCGATCATTGCATCGAACAGGCGCCGGCCGGGGAAGTTGTAGCGCACGAATACCCACGCCACCCACGTTCCCATCACGGTATTGAACGCAGCCGCGGCAAACGCGGTGCCGAAGCTCAGCCGCAGTGCGGCCAGCACGCGCGGTTCGGTCCATATCTGCCAGATGCCACCCAGGCCCAGCCCTGCCGCTTTCAGGAATACGCCCAACAGCGGGATCAGGACGATCAGCCCCAACCAGAACAAGGTGATGCCCATACCAAGACCAAAGCCGGGGAGTACCCGGCGTTGGCTTCGCACACGCGGCTGCAGTGTTTGTGCGGTTGCTGACACGTCTACTTGCTCGCCTGGATCTGATCGAAGACGCCGCCGTCGGCGAAGTGCTCGGCCTGCGCCCTGCCCCATGAGCCGAAGGCACTGCGGATGGTGACCAGTTGCACCTGCGGGAAGCGCGCCACGTCAGCCGGTGCGGCGTACTGCGGCGAACGCGGGCGGTAGTAATGACGCGCTGCGATGCGCTGGCCTTCCGGCGAGTACAGGTATTGCAGATAGGCCTGGGCGACATCGCGGGTGCCATGGCGGTCGACGTTGCGATCCAGCAGCGCTACCGACGGTTCGGCGAGGATCGATAGTTTCGGCACCACGATCTCGAACTTGTCCGGGCCCAGCTCTTCCTGGGCGAGGAAGGCTTCGTTTTCCCAGGCCAGCAATACGTCACCAATACCGCGTTGGACGAAGGTGGTGGTGGCACCACGCGCACCTGTATCAAGCACCGGCACATTGCGGAACAGCGCGCGCATGTAGTTCAGGACCTTGCTGCGGTCGCCTTTGAAGATGTGATCGCCGTACGCCCAGGCTGCCAGATAATTCCAGCGCGCGCCGCCGGAGGTCTTGGGATTTGGCGTCACCACCGATACGCCGCTGCGCAGCAGGTCCGGCCAGTCGCGGATGCCCTTGGGGTTGCCCTTGCGCACCAAAAACACGATCGTCGAAGTGTACGGCGCGCTGTTTTCCGGCAGGCGGGTCTCCCAGTTGGCAGGCAGCAGCTTGGCCTTGTCGGCGATCGCGTCCACGTCATAGGCCAGCGCCAGGGTAACCACGTCGGCCTCGATGCCGTCGATCACCGTACGCGCCTGCTTGCCGGAGCCGCCGTGTGAGGTTTCGATGGTGACGTTGTCGCCCTTGGTTTCCTTCCAGTGCTTGGCGAAGGCGGCGTTGAAATCGCGGTACAGCTCGCGGGTCGGGTCATAGGAAACATTGAGCAGTTGCACATCACGCGCGAACGCAGCGCCGGCACTCAAGGTCAGGGCGAACGCCAGTGCTGCAGTCGCAAGGCGTGAAACATAGGAATGTGTCATCAGGGCTCTCCGTCAGAAAGAAACTTGCAGGCGCGAGAAAACAGCTTTTTCATCAGGCAACTTCGCGCCAGCGGAAGCCGCATCAAAACTGCTGTGCAGATAGTTGGTCGCCAGCTTGAGGTTGGCGGTCAGGTACCAGTTGGCACCGACTGTCCACGAGCGGACCTGTGAAGCCGACACGGCCGGATCGGCATAGAACGGGAAGGCGGCATCATCGATCTGCAGCTCGCCGTAGCGCGCGGTCAGTTCCACCGCGCCATGCCCACCATTTGCGCCAAACGGGCGCGAAGGCGTGACGCCGCGATAGCTCGCATCCTCACCGGTCAGTACATAGCTGGCGGTAGCCTGCCAGGCGCGGTTGTCCAGGCGCTTGCGGATGCCATTGCGCGCGACTTCCTGTTCCGAGGCGATGTACTCGGCCTGCAGGCCCAGCCCATTGCGGTAGAACCAGCCCTGCGGCGACCAGCGGCGGTGCTCGCCATCGGCAACCACGGCACTGCGGTAAGCAAAGAACGTGGCCTGGCCGGGCGTGCGATAACGCGGCAGGAAGTTGTTGCCGCTGCCATGCTTTTCGCCGCTGCTTGCGCCCAGGCCAAAGCCCAGACCTGCCCATGCGCTGTCGCTGCCCTTGAGCGGCTCGAAGAACACGCGCCCTGCATACTCGAAGTCGTCATCCGGATTGCTGGTGACCGCGTCGCGACCATCGACAGTACCGTTGAACACACCCAGCGCATAGCTGAACTTGCCCTTGGCCACTTCGCCCTGCAGCTGCACACCGAGGTCACGGTTCGGTGCCAGTTCGCTGGCCAGCGCGCGCTCCACATCGACCAGTGCCGAGGATGACTGCAGGCGTTCCAGACCGACCGGCGAGGTGAACTTGCCGACGCGTACGGTGTACGCGGGATCGAAACGCAGATCGGCATAGGCATCGACGATGCTGGCGCTGTCACCTGCAAACTCCGGGGTGAAGCGGTACGCCACCAGCTTGCCCAGCGAACCTTCCAACGTGGGCCGCGCGGTACGCAGCAGGAAGGTGTCGTTCTGGTTGGCGTCGCCGCCCAGGAACGCGCGGGCATCACCTTGCAGCAGACCGCGCAGCTTCAACTCATAGTTGCCATCGCCGGATTTGAACGAGGCGCCCTTCTGGTCGATGGCGATCTTCGGTGCACTCTTGGCGGTAGCAACCCGCTCTTCTTCCGCCAGCTCAAGGCGGCGCTCGAGGATGCGCAGGCGCTGGTCCAGATCAGCCAGACCTACACCTTCGGTCGCACCATCGCTGACCCCGGCCAGTCGCTCCAATCGCTGCAGGCGCTCCTGCAACTGTTCCACGGTGAGTTGCTGCGCCTGCGCCGATGACCCCGCCCCACACGCCACCAGGGCCAGGCTGAGGGACAACAGCTTCCTGGTCGGCAGGGTGAATGGGGGGCGTGTGAAGGTCATCGGCGTCTCCTGGTGGGTGGGTGTGCCGTCGATGCTGCGGGTGCACACCCGTTACCGAGAAATGACTTAGGCCGCCGCGCTTATAGCCTTTGCGCATGACGACAACGCCGGGACACGGGGAAGGCTAAAATTGGCGTTCCACTTGACCGCAAGACCCCGCCATGACCGAAACCGCGAACATCTCCCCGCTGACCCGGCACTACGCCGAGGAACTGGACGCCATCCGCGCGCAGGGGCTGTTCAAGTCCGAACGCATCATCACCAGCCCGCAGTCGGCCGAGATCACCCTCGACGACGGCCGCACGGTGCTGAACTTCTGTGCCAACAACTACCTGGGCCTGGCCGATCACCCGGAGCTGATCCAGGCCGCCAAGGATGCGCTGGACACGCATGGCTTCGGCATGGCCTCGGTGCGCTTCATCTGCGGCACCCAGGACTTGCACAAGCAGCTGGAGAAGCAGATCGCCGAGTTCTTCGGCAAGGACGACACCATCCTCTACGCCGCCTGCTTCGATGCCAATGGCGGCCTGTTCGAGCCGCTGCTGGGCGAGAACGACGCGATCATCTCCGACGCGCTGAACCACGCCTCCATCATCGATGGCGTGCGCCTGTGCAAGGCCAAGCGCTTCCGCTACGCCAACTGCGATATGGCCGATCTGGAAGCACAGCTGCAGGCCGCTGATGCAGCCGGCTGCAAGACCAAGCTGATCACCACTGACGGCGTGTTCTCGATGGACGGCTTCATCGCCCCGCTCGATGAAATCACCGCGCTGGCGAAGAAGTACGGCGCGCTGGTGCACATCGACGAATGCCATGCCACCGGCTTCCTCGGTGCCACTGGTCGCGGCTCGGCCGAAGTGAAGGGTGTGCTCGACAAGATCGACATCATCACCGGCACCCTCGGCAAGGCCATGGGTGGTGCGCTGGGCGGCTTCACCTGCGCCAGCGCCGAGGTCATTGAACTGCTGCGCCAGCGTTCGCGTCCCTACCTGTTCTCCAACTCGCTGCCGCCGCATGTGGTTGCTGCCGGCATCAAGGCATTCGAGATGTTGGCTGCCGCCGACGACCTGCGTGCAACGCTGCGCGAGAACACCGCTTACTTCCGCGAGAAGATGACCGCCGCCGGTTTCGACGTAAAGCCGGGCGTGCACCCGATCAGCCCGGTGATGCTGTACGACGCACCGTTGGCGCAGAAGTTCGCCCAGCGTCTGCTGGAAGAAGGCATCTATGCGATCGGCTTCTTCTTCCCGGTGGTGCCCAAGGGCCAGGCCCGCATCCGCACCCAGATCAGTGCCGCGCACAGCCGCGCACACCTGGATCGCGCGATCGATGCCTTCACCCGGATTGGCCTGGAGCTGGGCGTGATCAAGGGCTGAGGGTTGGTCTTGGATTGAAATGCAAACAGGCGCCGAAAGGCGCCTGTTTTGTCTTGCCCTGTAGTGGGGGGGGGGGGGGGGGGGGGGGGGGGGGCGCGGGGGGGGGGGGGGGCGGGGGGGGGGGGGGGGGGAGGGGGTGGTGGGGGGGCGCGGGCGGGGGGCGGCGGGGGGGGGGGGGGGGGGGGGGGGGGGGGGGG